>NZ_JBEFNA010000002.1:92255-244453 GCF_040199715.1 Fusobacterium sp. SYSU M8D902 | reverse complement strand
TGGCGGAATTGGCAGACGCGCTAGACTTAGGATCTAGTGTCCCAGACGTGAGAGTTCAAGTCTCTCTCTTCGCACCACTTAGAAATGTAACTTTAATTTAATCAGTGATTAAGTTAAAGTTTTTTTTATACCTAAGGAAATTTATCTAGAAAAATTATAAATAAATTTTTTTATAAAAATTTAAACTTTTTTTAAACTAACTAAGTCTAAATAGTATATAAAAATTAGATGAGATTAGACAAAAAAATAATAAAAAAGATTTAAACTTTTTTATATAAAAGTTAGTCTAAATAGTAACCTAATAATAATGATAATTTTTTCATAAACTTTCCCTAATATTCCCTCTCTCCCAGAGGGAAAAACGCTAATAAATAAATTAACATAAAAATCTCTCCCTAAAGAGTGGAATTGATTCCCTAGTTGTCAATTCCGCTTTTTTATATTTAGATGTAATTTTTTTACGGTGACTCTTTACTTTGAAGTTAAATTTTTATATAATATATTCAATAGTATTAAGAAAGGAGTTTGACTATGAAACATCAAGAAAAATTTTTGTTAGAATCCTTAGTGGTAGAGAACTTCAAAGGTTTTGAAGAGGCTATTGAAATTAATTTTTCTAAGACGAGATCTTATGATTTTAATGCAGAATATGTAAGTGGTGGTGTGGTTAATAAGGGAATAATTTACGGGAAGAATGCCTCTGGAAAGTCAAATATAGGTTATGCTATTTTTGACATTGTGTCAAACTTAACTGATAAAAATAATGGTTTATCTCTATATAATAATTATCTCAATGCTCATAGTGGTAAAGATGTAGCTAACTTCATCTACACTTTTAAATATGGAGCTTTGAAAGTAGTTTATAAATATTCAAAAAAATCATTAGAAAATATACTTTCAGAGGAACTTTTGATAAATGATATGAGGGTTGTTTATTATGATTTTACTAAAAATGACCCGATAAAAACAAGCTTGAAAGGAACTGAAACTTTAGATAAGAATTTTGAGGGAATGAATATTTCCGTATTAAAATATATATATAAAAATTCAAAATTAGAAAATAATGAAGAGAATAAAGCTTTTCAGAAAATGATAGATTTTGTTAATAATATGTTGTTTTTTAGATGTTTGAATAGTAATAACTATATAGGATTTCAAAATGGAAGTAAGGATATTTTAGAGGATATTGCAGAAACTGGTAAAATTAAGGAGTTTGAAGAATTCTTGAATGAAGAAGGAGTAAAGTGCCAATTAGTTGAGAAAGTAAATAATGGTAGCAAGACAATAGCTTTTAAAATAGGGGAAAATAAAATAGATTTTTCAGAAATAGCGTCAACTGGAACTCACAGTCTTGCTTTATTTTTCTTTTGGTATAAAAGCTTAGAGAAAGCTAGTTTCCTTTTTATAGATGAATTTGATGCTTTTTATCACTTTGAATTAGCTGAAAAGATAGTTCAGAAGTTAAAAATGATAGATATTCAAGTTATTTTAACAACTCACAATACTTTTTTAATGACTAATGAATTACTTAGACCAGATTGTTATTTTATAGTTTTTGAGAACAAAATCTTCAAACCTTTATTTGATTTAACAGAGAAAGAATTGAGATATGGACATAATTTAGAGAAAATATTTAGAGCAAAAGGATTTGGGTTGTAATGGAAGTTATTTTATTTGTAGTAGAAGGAGCCAAAGAAGAGCCTAAAATTATAGATAGTCTAAAAAATATTTTTTTAAATGATAAAGTGATTGTTAAAATTTTGTATGGAACTAGTATTTATCACTTGTATTCAAAGATAAGAGAAGATGAGGATATAGAAATTCTAGAGATTTTAAGAGAGATGTCGACAGAAAATAGGGAAATATTAAAGAATTTAAAAAGAAGTCAAATTTCATCAATATTTTTATTTTTTGATCAAGACTCTCATAATAGCAATGCTTCCGAAACGAAGCTAGAAACGTTGATTAATTTTTTTGATAATGAATATGGAAATGGGAAATTATATATAAGTTATCCTATGGTTGAAGCTTTAAGAGATATAGAGCATTTAGATGAGAATAGTGATATCTCATTATGTGAATGGAATATTGATGAAAATAGAAGTTATAAGAAATATGTAGCTGACAGATTAATTAGATGTAAATTAACCAGATTGTCTATTTATAAAGATTATAATGATAAAACTTGGAATTGTATTAATAAATATAACTGGAGGAAAGGAAATTTTTTAATAAGAGGAGAAAGTCTTTTACCTAGCTATGAGATATTATCTACATTTTCACAGAATGTTATTTTTAAAAAACAGTTGGATAAAATAAAACAAAATAAAAATATAATAACTTTAAGTGGTTTTTCATTTTTTGTTGCTTTTTATTTTAAGAAAGAAAAAATTGAAGAGATGATACAAAATTTTTATTAAAAAAAGTTAAGCTAATAGATTACTCCATTAGCCTAACTTTTTTCTTTATTTAGAGGTAATTATTTTTTTATAATTGTACCTGTATACATTCTATCAGTTCTAACACCTGGTTTGATCTCTCCGTTGATAGAGAAAACTTTGTTTTCTAAAAGAACTAATCCTTCACCACAAGGAGCATCAAATGGGATCTCTCCAATAGATTTCCAAGAGTTTGTATTAGCGTTGTAAACTAAAACCTCTCTATTCCATCCAAATTCAGCAGGATCAGCACCGAAGTAGTTAGCTTTATAGTTAGCTAATTCCTCTCCTTTTAAATTTCCAAGATAGTAGTTAGCATCATTCCATAATTGTTTTTCAAATCCACCAATAACCATCATTTCATTTTCATTTAATTTAACAGAGTTAGCTCCAAGAACAGAGATCTCTTTACCGTTTATAACAACAGAAGCTACTTCAGTCCAAGTATTTGTATCAAAATTATATTTATATCCATCAACAAAAGCTTTAGAGTTTCCTCCACCGAATACATATAACTCACCATTTAATAGTTGAGAAACAGATTGAGTTCTAGTATCTCCAGGTACAGATGCTAACTCTACAACCTCTTTAGTTTCTAAATCATAAGAGTAGAATTTGTTTGAAGCTTTTCCATCTTGTTTACCAGTATGGATATATAATTTTCCATCTTTTTCAACTGCTCCACCATTTTGGAATGTGAAAGGAAGATCTCCTATTTTTTGAGCATCTAATTTACCATCTTTCATAGTTAAGAACCAGATGTCATTATCTTGTTCAGCTTGAGCAGCTCCACCGATATAGTAGATTCCCTCAGGTGTAGTTACAGAAGCTCCATATCCTATCTCATGAGGTAGGTTTGTATGTTCAACAACTTCAAGTTGTCCATTGTTTTCAGTCATAACATAGATATCTGAGTATAAAACTTTAGGTCCACCTTGAGCAGTAGGTTTGATAGGGAAGTTAGCTCCACCACCAACAACTATGTACTTTTCTCCAAGAGATCCATAAAGAACACCTGCAGTACCTATATTTTTTTCATATCCTTTTTGAGCTGGAAGATGACCAGCAGTTTCCCAAACTATTTTTTTGTCAACGTTAGCTTGTTTTACAACATTTGTAGATGAACAACCAGCTAAAACTAGAGATGAAACTATTGCAGCAAATAAAATTTTTTTCATAATAAACCTCCAAATTAATTCATCATTTGTACTCGTGAACATAATTTTATAATATGATGATACAACATATCATCTAATAAGTCAACAATATTTTTTTATTTTGAACAGTAGATAGTAAAAAATGTTATTAAAAGTCCAATTGATATCAAAAATAAAATTATTATTTATGATAAAATATTTAAAAAACGTTGAAAAATAATAGTTAATGATCTTATTTTAAATAAAGTGTTTATTTTTTTTAAAAAATATCTTGATTTTTTTAAAAAAATAGGTTATGATGAATTTGTGAAAATAAAAATGAATAGGGAGTCATTAATTTTCACTTTCACGTTAATGAAAAAATGGGAGGATTCAAATTATGAAAAGATTAGCATTATTATTAGCAGCAATGGGAATAGTATCAGCAGCAGCTTTCGCTGAAGCACCAGTTTTAAAAGTAACAAGTATAGGACAAGAGATTGAGATAGAAAATAATTCAGGTGGAGTTGACATAGGTGATTCTGTATTCTTTGGAACAATGGTTAACTTATCATATGGAGATTGGACATATGGTGTTACAGGAGGTAAATTCTGGTCAGTAGATACAGAGGATGGATTTGAAAGTATAAATTCAAGATTACAATTGGATGCTATGAAAACTGTAAATGAAAATTGGCAATTAGGTGCAAGATACAGAGCACAAAAAGACTTTGACAGATATTACGCAAGAGCAGCATGGGATTATGGAATGATATATGGAGCTGCAGATGTATGGTATAATGCAGCTAATGATAGTTCTAATCCAAATGATAATATAGAGATGGAGTTATTCCCAATAGGATTAAAATATGGAAACTTTAAAGCAGCGTGGTTTGTTAACTATGTTAAGTTTTTAGGAAGTGTTGATAGAGAGGGAAAAGAAGAGTATACAGAGCATCAAATAAGATTATACGCTGATCTATATAAAGGAGAAAAATTAACTGTTAATACAGAATACAGATTAACTTTAAATGCAGATGCAGATTATAGAGAGAAAACACCTGATTCAGAGAGCTTATATAAAGATTTTGGAAGAAGTAGATTATATTTAGGAGCTTCATACAAAGTTAATGAGAGCTTAAATGTTTATGGAAAATATGGATATGAGATAAGAGATAAAGAATATATAAACAGTGGAAAAGATGATAAAAATGCTAATTACTATGGAGACTTAATATTAGGATGGAGCTATACATTCTAATTTAACCACTGGATTTAGTAAAAAATTAATTTAAATCACAACAGGAATTGAACAAGTGTGTTAATATGTTTCAATTCCTGTTTTTATTTTGAAATTTAAATAAAAAATAGATTATAAACTAAACAGATAAAAAAATAAAAAAATATTTAAATTTAGATAAAAAAATAAAAATTATTCACAATCCCTTATAAATAAAGAGTTTTGAGAAGAAAATATGAACGAAACGTGATATGAGTAAGTGTTTGAAAATGAGAAAAGGTAAAAAAAGTATTTACAAATCAAAGAAAATGAGGTATAGTTATCTTAACGGGAGAAAAGTAGATCTATTTTTTGTAGATCTATGAAAAATTTATGAAAAAAAAGAAGGAGAGATACTTATGAAAAGATTAGCACTTTTATTAGGATCACTATTAGTAGTTTCTGCTGCTGCTTCAGCTAAGGAAGTTGTTCCAGCACCTGTAGTTGTAGAAGAAGCTCCAGTACAAGTAGTAGAAAAAGAAGTTATCGTGTACAGAGATAAAGAAGAAGGATTCAGACCAAATGGTACTGTAGGAGTAGAATACAGATACTATGATAAAACTGAAGGACAAGAAAGAAATGTTTTAGATAACGAAAACAATTGGAATAAAAACAATAGATATTCTAGACTTCAATTAGAAACTAACATTAACATGACTGAGAATCAAACTTTAAACTTAAGATCAAGAACTTATAATGGATTAGCTCAAGAGTCAGAAAGAAACTACTCAAAAACTGATCAGACAAGAGTACAATACTACTATAATCATGGATTATTAGGAGATTCAAAAGTTAACTTTACTTCAAGAGTTGAGTATGTAAAAGAAGGAGATCAAAAATTAAGTTATCAAGCAAGATTTAACTTTGCTGATTATATGTTCAATAATGACTATGTAAAAACTACTGATTTTACATTAGCACCATATTATAAATATACTTGGGCTGATGAGAATAGTTCAGATTATGATAACGAAGTTGGATTATATTTCAACATGGTTCATGAGTTACCATTTGGATTTGCAACTCAATTAGAGGTAGATACTCTAGGATACCACCACTATGGAAATGATGTATATTCGGAAGTTATAGATGGGCATAGACCAAGTGATAAAAATACTACTTTAGGAGTAAACTTCTATATTACTCAAAATACAGTATTATATACTAATGAGAAAGTTACAGTAGATTTCTTCGTAGAGGCTGGATATGACTCATTAAGTTGGAAAGATAAACATGAGACAGGAACAAATTCAGTAGAGTATGAATTAAAAGCTGATCCGCAATTAAGATTATTCTATCAAGCAACTCCTAATGTACAATTATTTGCTTTAGCAGGTGCTGAGTATAGAAACTGGACAAGAACAGAAGAGTCTTCTGCATCTAACTGGAGATGGCAACCATTCGCAGCAACTGGATTTAACGTATCATTCTAGTCTTGTTGAGTGTGTGTAAAAAATTAAATAGAATTTTTAGTACCTGTGTAATAGCAGGTACTTTTTTTATATTTATAGAGATTTTATTTGTAATATTATTTAAATAAAAAAAACCTGCAAACATATGTTCACAGGTTTATAACAATCTAATTAGAAGTTTTTAGGTTCGATCATGAAGTATGCTCCAGGGTGTTTACATACTGGGCATAGGTTTGGAGCTTTTTTACCATAGTGAATATGTCCACAGTTCATGCACTCCCAAGCTACCTCTTCATCTCTTTCAAATACCATATTTTCTTTTATATTTTGTAATAACTTTCTATATCTATCTTCGTGTCTTTTTTCTATCTTTGCAACACCTTCAAAAGCTCTAGCTATATCGTCAAATCCCTCTTCTCTAGCTTCTTTAGCAAAAGTTGCATACATATCTGTCCACTCGTAATTTTCACCTTCAGCAGCATCTAAAAGATTATCTATTGTAGAAGGAACTTCTCCACCTTTTAATAGTTTGAACCATAATTTAGCATGCTCTTTTTCGTTGTTTGCAGTCTCTTCAAATATCTTAGAAATTTGCTCATATCCATCTTTTTTAGCTTTAGAAGCATAATAAGTATATTTATTTCTTGCTTCAGATTCCCCAGCAAATGCAGTCATTAAGTTTTTTTCAGTTTTACTTCCTTTAAATTCCATAGTTAACCTCCTCAAATTACTAATTTTTTCTAAATTTGTAATGCTTACAATTATGATATCACTTTTATACTTATATGTCAAACATTTTTTTAAATATAGGCTAATATATCTTTGGTACACTTAACCTTTTCTCCTATTTTTATTCTCTCTAGTAGTAATTTTCTCTCTCTAATTGGAAGTATATTACTAAATACACCCTCTTGCTCTATTGAAAAATTATCAATGATTTCAATATTGTTAGAAATATCATACTCATCAATAATATCATTAAAATTAGATAGTTCCAATTTTTTATTTGATATGATTAAGGCTCTTTTGTTATCTAAAAGAGAGTAATCAATCTCTTTATCAACTATATAGAAACTATATCCCTCTGTGAACTCATCAGATACCTCTAGAGTGTTGAGTAATCTCTTATTAGGGGTTGAATCAGTGATATATAGGACTCTCTCTTCTAAGCTTTTATAGTAAAGTGAGATAGTTTCAAGTATAGTATCGATCCCCCTTCCTTTAGAAGCCACTAATACACTATTTTTTTTCTCTTTAAATATAGAGGCTAGAGTCTTTTTCTGTATACTATTGTAATTGAATTCCCCTATTAGAAAATTTTTAATATCTCTAAATAGCTCATTTTGCTTAATTGAGTATGAGTTAAACTCATAATCTCTATCAATAACTAGATGTATATTGTAGTTTTCCTCTTTTAATATGACATCTTTTATTGTAACTTTAAATTCATAATTATAGTTTTTTCTTAGTTCCAGAAGAAGATAGGAAGTTTGATTATCCAATGTAGTTAGATAGTTCCTATTGTGAGTTAGATCCACCTCATTATCTTGATATACGAGCTTCAAATCGTTATTATCAAGTTTTTTTCTAGTATAGATAACAGTTTCTAGTGGAAATACACTATTATATAGGTTGTAGTATTTTTCATTGTAATTTTCTTTGATCTGAGGGAGTTGTATATCTTCAATATACATCTTATACTGGTATCTATCTTTATATACCTCCAATTTTAATTTAAAGGCTATATCGACCTTTGTAAGAGTTACGATCTCATTAAATATATCCTCACTATTAAACCAGACACAGTTTTTAATCTCCATATTATCCTTTTTTACATTGAGCATAATATGATTTTTCTCTTTTCCAATAGCTCTAATACCAGATATCTCACAATCTCTCAATACAAATAGTGGTGATGGATTTCCAAAACCAAATGGTTCAAGAGTAGAGATCTTCTCTAAAAAGTCATAGGATATCTTATAGGCTGGGATAGATATATCTATCTTAACAGGTTTGATAAGAGAGGTTTCAGAGATTGTATTTTTAGCATATTCATTTATTCTCTTAGAGAACTCCTCAATCTTATCAATTTCGATAGAAAAACCAGCAGCTCCAGCATGACCACCATATTTTACAAAGAGCTCTTTCATTGAGTTAAGAGCTTCGATTATATTAAATCCCTCAATACTTCTACAAGAGGCAGTAGCTATCCCCTCATCTTTTTTTATCTCCATAATGATGGTAGGCTTATAGTATCTATCTAAAATTTTTGAGGCAACTATACCTATAACTCCATGATGAAAGCCTTCCTCTGCAACTACTAGCACACTATTTTCAAAGAGTTTTTTGCTCTCTATCTTGTGTGTAGCTTTTTCTAAAATTAGCTCTTGAATCTCTTTTCTCTCACTATTCTTAGTAAGTAACTCATCAATTATTTTGCTACATACTCTGTGATCTTTTTCAATGAATAATTCCACTGCTCTTTTGGCATCTTCTAATCTACCAGCAGCATTGAATATAGGAGCGATTATAAAGCCAATATCATAGGTTGTAAATTTTCTAGTTTTGTAATCTTCAAAAATTTTCTTAATTAGCATACTGATACCTAATGAGTGACTTCTCTTAAGTTTCTCCATACCAAATTTTGTAAATACTCTATTCTCTTCCATCAGAGGAACTATATCAGCTACTGTACCAATAGCTACAATATCTAGATATTTAAAGATCTCCTCTCTCTTTCCTAGTTTTTCAAAAAGAGCAAGCATTAGCATAAAGGCAGTACCAACTCCAGCTAGAGATTTGAAAGAAAATTCGTTATCTATTCTTTTAGGATTTATAACAGCAAAAGCTGGTGGATTTCCGTTGTTGATTTCGTGGTGATCAGTTATAATCACATCAATTCCTAGAGAGTTAGCTAGTTCTATCTCTGAGTGTGAAGAGATTCCACAGTCAACAGTAATTATTATTTTACCCCCTTGAGAAGCTATATATCTAATAGCATCTTTATTCAATCCATACCCTTCATCTCTCAATGGTATGTAGTATTTAGGTATGAAATCTAGTTCACTTAGAGCAAGATAACAAAGGGAAGTAGAAGTGATTCCATCTACATCATAATCTCCATATATCCAGATCTCTTCACCACTTTCCTTAGCTTGTATGATTCTCTCTACAGCTTTATCCACATCTTTTAGAAGTGATGGAGATTGTATATTATCTAAAGATGGATTTATAAAACTATATATCTCCTCATCTTTAGTTATGTTTCTGCTGTTTAATAAATTAAGAATATCTCTATCAATATTAAGTTTAGAGTTGGAGTTTGACTCCATATCTCTATATATCCATCTAGTATTTCTCATAGTTACTCTCCTTGTTAAAAATTGTATAATCTTGTATAAAAAATATAGGTAATGAAAAGGTTTTGAAGAAAGAATCTCTCCTCTGGCTCTATAATAGAGGCAAGGTTAATATCATTAGTATAATCAAAATAGATTCTCTTCAAATACTCATCTCCATAGATATAGGCAATCAAAGCTTTGATGTTATTTCCCTCATATTTATCTAGATATGTTTTTAGGATCTTAACTCCCTCTTCTATATTTCTATCCACATTGAAATAATCAAAGAATATAGTGGGATTTTCCTCATAAGGTATATTCATAATACCAATTTTAGATCCATCAGAGATATGATAGGGATTAAAACCAGTAATCTCATGTATAATAGTATAAACAAGCTCTTGAGGAACTTGGTATTTTTTAGAATACTTGTCAATTATATTGCTGTAATAAAGAGGAAAGTTGTATTTAATAAGTCCTCTATATTTAGAAAACTCTCCTAAATGTTTTTTCGAGTTTCTAAAAGCTAATTCATAAAACTCACCATTTTCCAATATGGTTGTGATGGCAAGAGCTGATTTGGTAGTGTGACTATCCATAAAACTACTTTTTTCCACTGCTATTCTCAAGATAGCTCTATCTCTCAATTTTGATATTTTTGAAATCTGCTCAACCTCTGCAATATCTCCAACTTGTAAAAAATTGTTAGGAAGAGTTTCAAAATTATTAATAATATTAGTAGAAAAATTAAAAAGATTGGCTAGTGAGTTTAAAGATATTTCAGAGTAATTTTTATTTAAACTGTTAAAATATAGTCCAACATAGGAGTTTGGATATTTTTTACTGATAGCTTCAATAGCACGATTAAGATTTTTTGTATCTTTCAAAGCAAAATATGAGATAGCTGCCATAGAGTCAGTGATTATATTTTTATTTTGAATTTTTTTCAAAGCACTGAGAGCTTCAGTATAATCCTCTAGTGAAAAATAGATACTAGCTATATAGAAATTTGCCTTTGAAAAATACTCTCCACTCTTTATATTTGAGAAGAGATAGAGTGCTCTAGAGAAATCACGATTTTTGTAGTAAGTAAGTCCTCTATAGAAATCGTATAGATCCTTTAATTGAGAATCATTCTCACTGGTAATAGCTAGAAGTTTCTCTTGAGAATCAGAGTCTAATAGGAGTTTGAGGTATGAACTCATAACTCTTTCTCTCTCTTTTTCTGTCAAAGTATTTTTCTCTAAAATTAAAGTATAGAGTTGCTCCTCATATCCATACTCTTTTTTAGAATGAAAATAGTTTCCTATTTTTAAAAGCTCATCAGTTGTAAAATTATCCACAACTGAAAAATCATAATTAAATTTTAATCTTAATTTATATTCATCTTTAATAGAGATTTTACTTAGAATAGTTAGAGCTTCTTTCTCATAGTAAGCTACAAAAGGGTAATATACATCTGAATCAATCATTTTTAGATAGAGAGTTCCCTTTTCAATATTTCCAATTTTGAATAGTGAATCTCCAAGGGTAAAGTTTCTTTCTGCTAAAAAGTGAATATTCTCTACTTTGAAGTTTTCACTGATAAATATTTCTGGAGTAGAAACTACTTTCTCTAAAAAATATGCAGATTTTTCATAGTCTTTCAATTGATAGTAGTTCATACCAATGTAGAAATATGGGTAGTTGTTATCAAATATATCAGATTTAGAAAAGCTTTTTAAAAGTGCTTCAAAATTGAGTTTTGCCTCATTGAAGTTTTTATTGTAATAGGCATCTTTTCCATTGAGGAAAAGAGTGTAGTCATCATTAGATTGTGAAAAACTATTTATAAACAGAGTTAAAAAAATAAATAGAGTAAAAATTCTTTTCATAATACACCTCGACAATATACTTTCTTATATAATTATCTCAAAATAACAAAAAAATGGCAATCTATTTTCTAAAAAAACCTTGAAATTATTTATAAATTATAAGATAATTAAATTGAACATTTATATTTTATAGGAGGTGAAATTTTGGGAAAAATAAAGATATTAGATGAGTCTGTATCAAATATAATAGCAGCTGGAGAGGTAGTAGAAAATCCAGCTAGTATGATAAAAGAACTGTTGGAAAACTCTTTAGATGCAGAGAGTAAGAGTATAAAGATAGAGATAAAAAATGGTGGTAGAGATGTTACAATCACTGATGATGGAGTAGGAATGTCACAGGAGGATCTTCTACTTTCAATAGAGAGACATGCAACAAGCAAGATAAAGGAGAAAGAGGATCTTTACAACCTTTATACCTATGGATTTAGAGGTGAAGCACTCTCCTCTATTAGTGCTGTATCAAGATTGACACTCTCTTCTAAAACAGAGGCTGATGAGTTGGGAAGTCAGATAACAGTATTGGGTGGAAAGGTAACGAGCTTAAAGAATATACAGAAAAATAGGGGAACCACTATTGAGATAAAGGAACTTTTTTTCAATACTCCAGCTAGATTAAAATTTTTAAGAAAACCAACAACTGAATATCTAAATATCAAGGATATCATAATCCAAGAGGCACTATCTAATCCAGAAGTGGCTATATCTTTGATAATTGATGGAAAGGAGAGTATAAAAACTTCTGGAAATGGGATAGATAATGCTATTGTTGAGATATTTGGAAGAAATGTTTTGAAAAATGTAAAAAAATTTCCATTGGGATACTTGGGAAATGGAGCTTTGTACAGAAGTAGTAAGGACTCTATATTTACATTTGTCAATAATAGAATGGTGAAGTCTAAGATAATAGAGACAGCAGTAATAGACGGATACTATACAAAGTTGATGAAGGGAAAATATCCATTTGCAATAGTATTTTTAGAGGTAGATCCTAAAAATGTAGATGTGAATGTACATCCTTCCAAAAAAGTGGTAAAATTTGATGATGAGGATAGAATATATAGATATGTTCTAAATGAGATTGAAAAAAGTTTTGAAAGAGATGATGAGTTTGTATCGCCTACTTTAGAGGAGAAAATTGAAAAAGATGAGAAAAAATATCTTGATTTTTCAGAGTTTGAGAGATTTACTCCAATGAAGGCAGAGCCACAGAAAATTCTTGAGATACCAGTAGAAGAGAAAATAGTGGTAGAAAAAGAGGAGATTAGCTATCCAGTAGAGGAGAGAGAAGAGCCTGAAGAAGTAGTAGAAAGTGTAAAAGAACCTCCAGTTAAATATGAAAAAATTGAGAAAACTGAGGAAAAACTGCCTAAAATTGAAAAAGATGAGAAAAAACCGGAGAAGAGAGAGATAAACTTTAAAGTTATGGGGCAGGTTTTTGACACCTTTATTTTAGTGGAGAGAGATGGTGTTTTTGAGATCTATGATCAACACATTGTACATGAGAGAATCCTGTATGAAAAATTAAAAAAACAGTATTATGGGACAGAGATTAGTATGCAACAACTACTTGTTCCAGTAAGGGTTTTAGTTGATCCAAGAGAGAAAGAGATAATCTTTGAAAATAGTGAGAATTTTTTAAAGGCAGGATTTGAGATAGATAGATTTTCAGATAATGAGATTTTGATAAGAGCAATACCAATAATTGATCTGAGAGATAGTATTGAGAATATATTTAGAAATATTTTAAAAAATATTAAGGAGAATAGAAATCTAGATATAAGAGAGAGCATTTTGATCTCAATGTCTTGTAGAGGAGCTATTAAAGCCAATGAGAAATTGGAGATTTCAGAGATGGAGAAGATAATAAGAGAGTTGCATGAGATAGGGGAATACACCTGTCCTCATGGAAGACCAATAATTATAAAGATAACAAGAGATGATCTAGAAAAACTTTTTAAAAGGAAATAAGGAGAGTAGGTTTGAATATTAATATCGTTTGTATAGGTAAGGTAAAGGATAAATATATAATTGAGGGAATAAATGAGTTCTTGAAAAGAATGCAATCTTTTGCTAAAATGAAGATAGTAGAATTGAAAGAGGATGGGAATGATAGCAACAGAAATATGTCGATAGAGAAGGAATCTGAAGATATATTAAGGAGCTTAGAAAAATTAGGTGGATACAATATACTGCTTGATATTCAAGGAAAGAATTACTCATCTGAGGAGATGGCACAGGAGATAGAGAGGATAACTGTAAAAGGAGATAGTACAATAAATTTTGTAATAGGTGGTTCTTATGGAGTGTCACAAAGAGTGAGAGAGGCTAGTCAAATGAGACTTAGCTTTTCAAAGATGACATTTCCTCATCAGTTGATGAGATTGATACTTACTGAGCAGATATATAGATGGTTTAGTATAATAAATAATGGAAAATATCATAAATAAAGGGAGGAATAATTATGTATTCACAGGGAGAAACTTTTTATTACAATATAGATGATGAGGAGTTTGAATTAAGCGTAGTTGAAAATATATCAATGAGAGATAAGGAGTATATCATAGCAGAGGATTATGATGGAGAGCTTCATGTATTTGATTATGATGAAGATGAGGAGGAGATCTATCTTATGGAGGACTCAGATGCTATGGAAGTAATAGAGTTCTGGCAAAATGAGTATCTTGATGGTGAGGATATTGGAGACTATGAAGATGATGAGTACTATGATAGAGAAGATGAAGAGTACGGGGATAGATACGACAATGAAGATTATTATGAAGATGATGAAGAGGAATATTATTAATGAGTAGATTTATTATAAAGAATACAGATAGTTATGGAGAAAAGAGTTTTGAAAAGGTTGAGGGAACTCTATCTCAAGAGAATGGGCAACTGATATATAGATATAACAGTAGATTGGGAGAGTGTGAGTTAATAGTAAGTCCAAGAAGAGTTATCATATCTAGAAAAGGAGAGGTATCTGCTATTATAGATGTGGATCTAGATAGAGTGACAGAATTTAACTATGTTACTAAAGAGATGAGAAAGCTATTTAAGATACAAGGGGAGAAGATAGAAGTAGATGAGATGAACTCTATTGTAGAATTTTCTTATAAGATCTTTGAGGGTAACGAAGAGTTAAATAGAATAACTATAGGAATAAAGAGTTACTAATGGAGGAGATATGAAAAACTATATTTTTCTAAGTTTAGTACTACTTTTAAGCAGTTGTACTAATTTAGATAACCTAAAGGGAAGTTTATCAGAGAGCAGTATAGAAAAACCATGGAATAATGTAGGTGAACTAAAAGCACAGAGTATCATATTAAATAGTTCAGCACCTTCAGGAATATTAAGTGATATATCAACAAGTCTAAAGAGAGGTTATGTAAGAGAGTACAATTCCACATATAGAAATAATTATGAAGTATATGTAGGGGATTATGTCTCTATACCTTTGGGAATAGGTGAGGATAGTTATAACGTTCTTTATTCACCATTGGGTGCATCATATGAGATGGAGATAAAAGATGGAAAACTATTTTTCAGAGGGATATATCAGGGAAATTATGAGGTAAATATCTATTCTGGAGGTTCATTTAGTAGAAAGATAGCTATTCAAAATAAATTAAAATATGAGTTTACAGAGCAGAATAACTATGAGGTTATTTTACAAGAGTATAAAACAGGAAATTTAAAGGGATTAAGTGATAGTGTAGCTGTACACAGAATAGCATTCCCTAATAGTTTTAGAGATAAGGAGATCTCTTTTATGCTGATTGAATTGGCAGGAAAAGATGGAAATGCTAAGATTATTAAAGATGAGATAGATTTCTTACAGAGATACACAAAGTTAGATGAGTATGACAAATTAAATATAGTTAACTCATTGAAGATGATCCAAGATAAAAACTTTATAATAAGTTCAGCTCTACTTGAGTATAAGAGATCAGCAACAAATTTAAACCAAGAGATAGCTGGATTAATTATGAACAAGAATAAAAATACACAGGAAGAGATAATCTTTTTAGAGAAGATGTATGAAACTACTCCAGATGAGACAATGGGAAATTTTATAGGAAATTGGTATATAAAAAATGGAAATCCTATAAAGGGAGCTAGTTATTTAAATAATGGTGGAGAGAATCCTGTTGATATGGGTACTCTAAATCCTGAAATAAAGGATACTAAAGTTGAAGAAAATGCACCTGTTGATCTAGAGGCACAGAATTATACTCAATATTTAACTTTTTTTGAAGATGGAAAGAAAAAATTTAATAAAGATAATTATGTAGAGGCTATTATTTATTTTGAGAAAGCTTTAGGATTAAATAGGGAGTATATTGAACAAAAAGATATATATTTCTATATGGGAGAGAGCTATTTTAAAACAGGTAACTATTCAGAAGCTGTAAATTATTTCAAAAAATCTCTAAATTTAGAAAAAAATGATGAAAAAAAAGCAGAAATATATTATAATATAGGAATAGTGTATGATAAACTTGGAGATAAGGAGCAAGCTGTAAACTATCTAACATATATAAGACAGAATTACAAGAACTCATCTTGGAGTGTAAAAGCTAGTCTATATCTTTTACAGCAGATGCAGCAATATCCAACAAAATAAGCATATTAAACAACTTAAATAGAAGGAGAGAGTACCTATGGAGAGATATTTTGATAGGATCGCCAGTGACAGTCTTGTCATGGAAAAATGGAAAAGAGTCGAAGAGTTAAAAGAGATGGGGATAAAGCCATTCGGAGAGAAGTTCGATAAGAAAAATATGATAGGGGAGATTTTAACTCATACTCCAGAAGAGGAATTAACATTCAAAACTGCTGGAAGAATAATGGCATATAGAGGAAAAGGTAAGACAGCTTTTGTTCATATAGAGGATATAAGTGGAAGAATACAAGCTTACTTAAGACAAGATGAGTTAGGAGAGAAAAACTACGAGCTTGTTAAAAAGATAGGTGTAGGAGATATCATAGGGGTAGAGGGAAGACTTTTCCTTACTTCAACTGGGGAGTTAACTATAAGAGCTAGTGTTGTAACTCTATTATGTAAAAATATTAGAGCATTACCTGAGAAATTTCACGGACTTACAGATATAGAGACTAGATATAGAAAAAGATATGTAGACCTTATAATGAATAAAGATGTAAGAGATACATTTATAAAAAGAACAAAAATTATATCAGGAATTAGAAGAATATTAGATGGTAAAGGTTTCTTAGAAGTAGAAACTCCATTGATGCACCCTATTTTAGGAGGAGCAGCAGCAAGACCATTTATAACACATCACAATACATTAGATGTAGATTTATACATGAGAATTGCCCCAGAATTATATCTAAAGAGATTAATTGTTGGTGGAATGGAAAAAGTGTATGAATTAGGAAGAAACTTCAGAAATGAAGGTATGAGTACAAGACACAATCCAGAGTTTACAATGATAGAGATGTACCAATCATATGCTGATTACAGAGATATGATGGACTTAGCTGAAGAGATCATAAGCACATTAGCTAAAGAGGTTTTAGGAACTTCAACTATCACTTACAATGGAAAAGAGATTGTATTAGAGAACTTTAAAAGAGTTCATATGGTAGATTTAGTAAAAGAGGTAACAGGAGTTGACTTCTGGGATAAAAATATAACATTTGAAGAAGCAAAAGCTCTTGCAAAACAACATCATGTAGAAGTACCTGATCACATGAATACTGTAGGACACATAATTAACCAATTCTTTGAGGAGAAGTGCGAAGAGACAATAGTACAACCTACTTTTGTTTTTGGACACCCAGTAGAGATCTCACCTCTTGCTAAGAGAAATGAAGAGGATCCAAGATTTACAGATAGATTTGAGTTATTTATAGATGCTAGAGAGTATGCTAATGCTTTCTCTGAGTTACAAGATCCAGCAGACCAAAGAGGAAGATTTGAAGCTCAAGTGGAAGAAGCTGAAAGAGGAAATGACGAGGCAACTCCAGTAATTGATGATGACTTCGTAGAGGCATTAGAGTATGGATTACCACCTACAGGAGGAATGGGAATAGGAATAGATAGACTTATCATGTTATTAACTAACTCTGAGTCTATAAGAGATGTATTATATTTCCCTCAAATGAAACCAAGAGACTAGATTTACTATTTATTAACTGAATAGAATAAAGATAGTTAAAAAGGAGAATATTTTACTTTAGGTAAAATTTTCTCCTTTAAATTTTTTAATAATATTAAGGAGCAAAGGATGTTAAGAGAATTTTTACTGATTTTTATTGTAAATTACATAGGTGTTGTTTTGTCAGAAGTATTACACCTACCAATTCCAGGAACTATAAGTGGAATGTTACTTCTATTTTTACTACTTCATTTCAAGTTTTTAAAACTTACACATATAGAGAAAGCTGGGAATTTTTTGCTCTTGAATATGACAATATTCTTTCTTCCTCCAGCAGTAAGTCTATTAGAAAATATATATTTACTTAAAACAGGATTTTTGAAAATAATATTTTTAGTAGTATTTACAACAGTGATAACAATGGTAATAACAGGAATTACAGTACAGTATTTAATAGAGAGAGGAGAGAAGAGATAATGCAGGAGATAGTAGGTAATCCATTATTTGGAGTGATAATCAGTCTAATTGCTTTTGAGATAGGAAAATTTATATTTGAAAAAACAAAGTTGGCAATTTTTAATCCACTTTTAATAGCAACATTGATTGTTATGGGAATTTTAAATTTCTTTCATATAAGTGTTAAAGACTATATGTTAGGTGGAAGTTTAATAGTGTTTTTTCTAGCCCCAGCTACTGTTGTTTTGGCTATTCCACTGTATCAAAAAATAGCCCTTCTAAAAAAACATTGGGTACCAATAATAGGTGGAGGGATAGTAGGAGCAGTAGTTGCCATAGTTTCAGTTGTAGTATTGGGGAAACTCCTAGGAATAGATCACAAACTATTGGTATCATTTATGCCAAAATCAATAACTACACCAATAGGGATAGAACTTTCAAAGATGTTGGGAGGTATTCCCTCTATTACAGTTTTTGCAATAGTTGTAACAGGGATTACTGGAAATGTAACAGCTCCATTTATCTATTCTGTATTTAAGATAAAACATCCAATAGCAAAGGGATTGGGATTGGGAGTATCCAGTCATGCTGTAGGAACAAGTAGGGCTATAGAGATGGGAGAGATAGAGGGAGCTATGAGTGCTTTAGCTATTGTAATAGCTGGAATACTTACCATTATTCTAGCCCCCCTTATAAATGCTTTTGTTTAAAATTTTATATCCATAATGATATTTTCATCTAAATCCTTGATAGTAAAAGTTTCTTTATCAAGTATAGCAAAACTATTTTTACTGCTATTTTTAGGTAGAGATATAGAACCAGGATTGAAAAAGTATCTATTTTCAATTTTTTCTATCATTGGAATGTGAAAGTGACCATATAGTAAGATATCTCCTTCACTCATAGGAAGGGGATTTTCTTTATTATAGATATGTCCATGAGTTATATATACTCTCTTTTCTCCAAGATAAAGAAGGGCATAGTCACTCATAATAGGATAATCTAAAACCATTTGATCCACCTCACTGTCACAGTTTCCTCTCACAGCAATAATCTTATCTTTATATCCATTCAATATTTGAATAACATCTTTTGGAGAGTAATCCTTAGGTAGAGGGTTTCTAGGTCCGTGGTAGAGTTCATCTCCTAAAATAACCAATTTGTCATAATCTCCCTTTTTAAAAATTTCCATAACTTTTTCTAAATAATATAGTGAACCGTGAATATCAGATATAATAAATAACTTCAAAATTTCTCCTCCAATTACATTTTTTATAAATATTATATATAGAATATGAGGATAAGTCAACTTGAGTGATAGAGAGCGTATAAATAAGTGTTGCTTTTTGTTAAATAAACAAATATAATATACATGAGTTAATAAGTCAAGAATTATTTAAAAGATAGATTTTACTCAAAAATTAATGATAAAAGGAGATTTAAGATGAAAAAATTTTTATTTAGTATATTTTTAGTTTTGATCATTGCAACTCTTTTTGTTGGTTGTAGTGGAGAAAAAAACAGTAAAAAAGATACATTAGTAGTGGGAATGGAGTTAGCATATCCACCATTTGAAACAAAGGATCAAAATGGTGAAGCTACAGGAATAAGTGTTGATTTCATAAAAGAGTTTGGAAAATATATAGGTAGAGATGTGAAGATTGAAAATATTGCTTGGGACGGATTGATACCCTCACTTCAAACTAAAAAAGTAGATTTGGTTATCTCATCTATGACAATAACAGATGAGAGAAAAGGAATAGTCGATTTTTCCAATCCATATGCTAACTCTCTATTGGGAATGTTAGTAAATAGAGATGGAAAGGTAAAAACTGTAGAAGATCTGAATAAGAGTGGTGCAGTTATAGCTGTAAAAACAGGATCTACAGGCTTTTTATATGCTCAAAAGTATTTAAAAGATGCTCAGATAAGATCATTTCCAGATGAGAGTGCATGTGTGACAGAGGTAGTTCAGGGCAAAGCTGATGTATTTCTATATGATCAATTGACTATATATAGAAATTGGCAAAATAATAAAGAGGTTACAGAAGCTATTTTTATACCGTTTCAAGAGGCTGAAAAATGGGGAGTAGCTTTTCCTAAAGGAAATGAAGAGTTAGTTATAAAAATGAATGAGTTTATAGAGAAATTCTATTCAGATGGTGGGTTTGAGAGATTGTCAGAAAAATATCTACCTGAGGAGAGAAAAGCTTTTAAAGAGTTGGGATTTCAGTGGTTTTTCGACCTAAAGAATGGTGAAAATAATGCTTAGAGGAGTTTTTTTTAGTACTGAAAAGGAGAGGGACTCACTAGGTAAAATTATAGTAAATATTGTAATTTTAATCGGAGTCATTGGAATAGGAATCTACTATTCATTAAAAAAAATAGGACTAGAGTTGGACTTTAGTTTTGTAAAACAGTTTCAAGGTAGAATTTTAGATGGATTTTTACTAACTTTTTATATAAGTATAAGCAGTTTTGTATTAAGCTCCCTAATAGGAGTAATAGTTTTTCTATTTCAGAGAAGTAATCTCATTATATTGAGATATTTTAGTCTGTTATATGTAAAATTTATCAGAGGAACACCATTAATTATGCAGATTTATCTATTTTTCTATATAATAGGTACTGCTTGGGGAATTGACAATCGTTTTGTGGCAGGAGTTTTAATTTTATCCATTTTTGAAGGGGCATATATAGCTGAAATCTTAAGAGGGAGTTTTGAATCTATTGATAAAAATCAGATTGAAATTGCTAGAGCAATAGGCTATACTAAAAAACAGACAATAAAATTTGTAATCCTTCCCCAATTGATAGTTCAAACTATCCCAGCTTTAACAGGACAGTTTGCTTCAATAATAAAGGATTCCTCTCTACTTTCTATAATAGCTATAATAGAGTTAACCCAAACTATGAGAGAGATATCTTCATTGAACTTTAAACTCTTTGAATGCTATATATTATTGGGAGTTTTATACTTAGTATTTACTCTACCTCTTTCATATATTAGTGAAAAATTGGAAAGGAGATTTAAATATGAGAATTAAATTACAAAATATATCTAAAAAATTCTCAGATAACAATATAATTTTAAATGGAATTGACTTTGAGGATGATGTGAAATCACTTGCTATAATAGGACCCTCAGGGGGAGGAAAATCCACTCTTTTAAAGATTATTGCTGGGTTGATAGAGCCAACAGATGGAAGTGTGGAGATAGATGGAAAAGTTTTAAATTTTAATGAGAATGAGCTTTTGGAGTACAGGAGATCTATAGGTTTTATATTTCAGCAAGAGGGCTTATTTAAACATATGACAGTTTTAGAAAACATTGTAAATCCACTTGTAAATGTACATGGGTATGAGTTGGAAGAGGCAAAAGAGATAGCCTTAAAATATCTGGAAAGATTTGGACTACAAAATGAGATAAATAAGAGACCAGCAGAACTTTCTGGAGGACAAAAACAGAGAATAAGTATTATAAGAGCAATAACGTTCAAACCTAGATTTTTACTTTTTGATGAGCCAACTTCAGCTTTAGATCCAGAATATACAGTGGAAGTTCTAGATGTTATTAAAGAGTTGAAATCTGAAGGAATAGATTTTATAATAGTAACCCATGAGATGGGATTTGCAAGACATGCTTGTGATAAGGTATGTTTCCTTTACAATGGTGAGCTTTTGGAGTATGGAGAGAGTTCTAAAGTTTTTACCAATCCAGCTACACCAGAGTTGAAAAGATTTTTAAGCAAACTTCTTGAATGGAATGTTTAAAATTATTTAGAAATAAAAAAGTTGATTAACTTTAGCTTTAAAACTAAGGTCAATCAACTTTTTTTATAAAGTTTTTATGAAATTACTATTTAATAAATCCACCAAGTTTAGGAAGATACATTGAAATTGCTGGAACATATGTAACTAACATTAGAACTAATATTATTACTCCATAATATTTTATCAATTGTCCCATTACATCTTCTATTTTTAATTTACCAACTTTAACTCCTACAAATAGAGTATTTCCTACTGGTGGAGTTATATTTCCTATACAAAGATTGAAAACTATTATTATTCCAAAATGTACTGGACTCATTCCAAAAGATTTTACTATTGGTAAAAATATTGGAGTGAAAATTAGTATCGCTGGAGTTACATCCATAAATGTTCCAATAAAAAGTAGTAATAGATTCATTAATAGTAAAATTAGGTATTTATTACTTGTCAATCCTAAAATAAGATCTGAGATTGCTTGAGGAACACCTGTGAATGCCATTACCCAAGACATTATAGTTGAAACTCCTATTAGAAATACAATTATTCCAGTCATTTTAGCACTTTCAGAAAAAATATTGATCAGTTGTTTGAATGTTATAGTTCTATAGAATAACATTGATAGAAGTAGAGTATAAACAACTGCAACAACTGAACCTTCTGTAGGTGTAAATATTCCTTTAATAATTCCACCAATGACTATTATTATTAGTGCTAAAGATGGTAAAGCATCTATAAAAGTAGCCACTACAACTTTAAGTTTAAAGTTATTAGTTCCCTTCATTCCTTTAGATTTACATAAATATAGAGTTAGAATCATGCATCCTAATCCCCATAGTATTCCAGGAATATATCCTGCCATAAATAGTGCTGCTACAGATGTTCCACCACTAACTAATGAATACACTATTAAAGAGTTTGATGGTGGAATCAAAAGTCCTGTAGGAGCACTAGCTATATTGGCAGTAGCACCTAATTTTTTATCATAACCCTCTTCCTCTTCCATTGGCAATAAAATTCCACCCATTGCAGCACAGGCAGCTGTAGCTGATCCAGATATTGCTCCAAACATCATATTGGCTAGTATATTTGTTTGCATTAATGAACCTGGAATTCTTCCTGTTAATGATTGGGCAAAGGCTACTAATTTCTTAGCTATTCCACCTTGATTCATTATATTTCCTGCTAATATAAAGAAGGGAATTGCTATTAAAGTGAAGTTAGATATTCCTGAAAAAATTCTTTGAGCACCTGTTACTAAAGTATTATCAAAAACTAGAGAGGGAAGTATAGCTAATATAGAAGACACTCCTATACTTATAGCAATTGGAAATCCTAATAATAAAGTTACTATTAAGACAACAAACATTATTAAAGCTGTTGTAAATACCATCTATTATACCTCCTCTTTCAATCTAATAAATAGATCTCTTATATTTAAAATACTGTATATTGAAGTTATTATTCCACAAGTTGGAAGTACAGAGTATACATATCCCATTGATATTCTTAGAGCTGGAGATATTTGTGTCATAGTTAACTCTGTTATTGCTTTTCCACCACAAACTAATACCCCAAAAGCAAATAATAAGATTACAATTTCACATAGAATAGCAATATATAATTGTGTCTTCTTATTAAATTTTTCAACAAAAAACACCATACGCATATGATCTCTTTTTCCAAAAACATATGATGCAGCAAACATTGACATCCAAGCAAAAGAATAAGATATTAACTCCTCTGAAATTGTACTAGGATCTTTAAAAATATATCTTACTGATATTTGATAGGTTCCCACTGCTGTCATAAACATGAATAAAACAACACAAATAAAAAGAATTAATTTATCTAAACCATTTCTTAAATTTTCCATTATTTATCCTCCTTCATCTGTTTTCCTATCTTTTGTATCTGTTCATAGATAGGTTTTAATTTAGGAGTAGCATCTAGGATTTCTTGATGAAGTGGAATTACTTTTTCTTTAAATAAAGCTACATCTGGATAGATAAATTGTACTTTCATATCTTTTTCAGCATGTATTTTAGCTTTTTCTACAGAGTCTTCCCAAGCATCTCTTTGTACCTTTGAGATTAAAATAAAACCTTCGTTAAAAATTTCTCTCTCTTGAGAAGAAAGGCTATTTAAGAATTTTAGATTTCCTATTAAAATATCAGGAACCATTTGATGCATATTGTATGAATAGAATTTTGCAACTTCTCCATGTTTATTACTTGTCAAAGCTAGTTCATTATTCTCAGCACCATCTATAACACTTTGTTGTAAAGCTGTATAAACTTCTCCAAATCCCATAGGAGTAGCTGCTCCACCAAATAGATCCATCATTCTTATATTAGAAGCACTTTGTTGTACTCTGATTTTTAAACCTTTTAAATCAGCTGGAGTTTTTATAGGTTTTTTAACTGTATAAAAGTTTCTTGTTCCAGCATCTAACCAAGTTACAGCTTCAAATCCTGATTTTTCTGTAGAGGTAAATATTGGTTCAATTAATTCTTTATTATCCATAACTGTATGATAGTGTTCTGGGCTATCAAATAGATATGGAAGATTAAATATTTGATAGATATTATCAAAACTTTCTAAAATAGCATTACTTGCTACAGCAAAATCTATTGCTCCTGTTTGAGTTAATTCAACAGTATTCACTTGTGATCCAAGCAATTCATTTGGAAATATTTGAACGTCATACTTATCTCCAAGTTTACTTTCGATAAATTCTTCAAAAGCCATTAATCCTATATTTGTTGGGTGATCTTGTGCTTGGTTATGTGAAATTCTTATTATTCTTTTATTTTCTTCTTTTCCACAAGATGTTAGAATTAGAGCACAAATCACTAGTAAGGTAAAACTCAAAAATGATCTTAATTTTTTCACGGTTATCCTCCTAATCTTACTTTAAGTATTTTTTTAGAGTATTATTTACTGCTTCTGGTCCTACTAACATTTCTACAAAATATTTTTCTACTGTTTCTGCCAATCCTATCTCTTCTAGATCAACACCAAAAATCATTTTATTTTTTAGGATCTCCCTAAGTTGTCCTTGATATGTTTCTGGTTTACCAAATTCAATTCCTGATAATTTTTCTTGTAACATTGTTAACATTGGATCAGGACTAATACTTCTTTGACAACCATTATCATCTATACCTAATAGGTATCTAAACCAACCAGCATAAACTAAAGGAATATATTTTATATCTGAAATATTTAACTCTTTACTATCTAAATATGCTTTTAAAGTTTCTCCATATCTTATTCCAACTTTTTGAGAAGTATCTGTTGCTATTCTCTCAGGTTGATCTGGAATATATGGATTTGCAAATCTTTCGTCGATTACCTCATCTATAAATGCTTTTGGATCCAATATTTTTGGTGATTCGACTACTTTTAAAGCTTCACCATACCCTATATTTTTAATAAGTTTATTAAGTAATGGATTAGATACAGCACTATAAATAGTTTTTTCATTCAATAGGCATCCATATATTGCTAATGCTGTGTGTAAAGGATTTAGACAAGTAGTAACTTTCATTCTCTCTGTCTTATCCACTGTATCTCTATCTGTTATATAAACTCCTGCTTCTGATTCTTCCAATTGAGGTCTTCCATTAGGAAACTTATCCTCAACAACAAAATATTCAGCTTCTTCAGAGTTTACAAAAGGTCCAGAATAAGTGTTTTTATTAGTTACAACTATTTCCATATCTTCAAGACCTAATTTTTCAAGATATTCTTTAACTACTTCTGCTGGTCTAGGAGTTATCTTATCTATCATTGATACAGGGAAACTCACTTTAGATTCATCTTCTATATATGCTATAAAGTCTTTATCTACATAACCTTTTTCTAACCAATGATTAGCTATATCTTGAACAGCAACTTTTATTCTTTCACCATTTCCAGCACAGTTATCCATACTAACTATAGCAATAGGAGTAGCTCCGTTTTTAAATCTTATATTCAATAGATTTGTTATTATACTCATTATGTGTTTTGCTTTTGAAGGTTCATTTTTAAAATCTTCTTCTACGATACTCATGTAGTTTTTATCTGGAGTTTTAAGGTTATATCCCTTTTCTGTTATTGTAAAACTAATCATTTGTAAAGTTTTAGCCTTAACTATTTCTTCCAGTTTTTCCATATCAGTTTCAACTTTTAAAGATTCTACAATACTTCCAATTAATTCAGTTGAAAAATCCCCATCTTTTGATAGTCTTACTGATAATGTTAAATTGTCATATGGTTTATATACTTTATCAATGATTTCATTATCAAAACTTTCAGCAACAATTATTCCAGTATTTTCAAGACCTTTATTCAATAGATTTTGTTGCATTTTTCCAACATAAGCCCTAAATATATTTCCAGCACCAAAATGTAACCATTTTGGTGCTTCCATTGTATTTTTCTTGATTTTTTCTATGTCATATATTGGAGCTTTTATCTCTTTTATTTGTTTTATTTCTGCTAAATTATTTAAACAAAGTTTCATATTGTCCTCCAAATCAAATACTATTTATTTAGTTTTGTCAAAGTTTCCCAAATTCCAGTTATATAACTTGCTCCTAAGGCTCTATCATATAGCCCATAACCTGGTTTACCTGTTTCTCCCCAAATCATTCTTCCGTGGTCTGGTCTTAAGTATCCATCAAAATTATTTTTAGATAGAACTCTCATAATTTCAACAATATCTAAAGATCCACAACCAGAATAATGAGCTGACTCTTCAAAACTTACTCCATCATTTAGAAGTTTTACATTTCTAACATGCATAAAATGTATTCTTCCCATAGCACTATATTTATCTACTAATTTTGGCATATCATTGAAGTTTGCACATCCTAAAGAACCAGTACATAAAGTTAATCCATTGTACTTACTATCAACTAAATTTAAGAATCTGTCTATGTTTTCCTCTTTAGTTATAATTCTTGGTAATCCAAATATAGACCAAGGTGGATCGTCAGGGTGAATAGCCATTTTGATATCATTTATCTCAGCTACTGGAATGATTTGCTCTAAGAAGTATTTTAAGTTTTCCCAAAGTCCTTCTTCTCCAATCTCTTTATACTTAGCAAATAGAGTTGCCATCTCTTCTTTAGTATAACTTGAATCCCATCCAGGTAGAGATAGTTCAGCATTTAATGGATCTAATTTATCAACTTGATCCTTATAATAAACCAATGTTGTAGAACCATCTTCTAACTCTTTATCTAATTGAGATCTTGTCCAGTCAAATACAGGCATGAAGTTGTAACAAATAACTTTTACTCCTGCTTTTGCTAGGTTTTCAATATTTTTTTTGTAATTCTCAATATATTTTTCTCTTGTAGGAAGTCCTAATTTAATATCTTCATGAACTGGAACACTTTCAATTACTTCAAATTTTAATCCAGCTTTTTCTACTTTTTCTTTTAAAACTTGAATTTTCTCCATTTTCCATACTTCTCCAACAGGAACATCATATATAGCTGTTACTATACTATGCATAGTTGGGATTTGTTTAATATACTGTAGAGTTACAGGGTCTGTATCTCCATACCATCTAAATGATAATTTCATTTTTCCTCCTTAAATTTATTTATATTTTAATCTTTTAGTTTAAAGTAATTTTTTGCATTTAAATAACAAATTTCTTTGATCATTGGTTCTAGGATTTCTAAATCATAAGGAATTTCACCCTCTTCTACCCAAGTTCCTATTAAATTGCACATTATTCTTCTAAAATATTCATGCCTTGTGTAAGATATAAAACTTCTAGAGTCAGTTAGCATTCCTATAAATCTTCTTAATAATCCTAAACAAGATAGTGTAGTCATTTGATTTATCATTCCATTTTTTTGATCTAAGAACCACCAACCTGAACCAAATTGCATTTTACCTGGCATTTCTCCACATTGGAAATTTCCGATCATAGTTCCTAACACTTCATTATCTTTAGGATTTAAACAGTATAATATTGTTTTCGGTAATTCCATAGTTTTTTCCAACTCATCCAATAATCTAGAAAGAGAATAAGCATAGTTATTATCTCCTATAGAGTCCATTCCAATATCTGCTCCTAATTTTTCAAACATTCTTGTGTTATTATTTCTTTGAGCTCCCATATGTAACTGCATTCCTAAATCATATTTTTTATACTCTCTAGCTAACTCTAAGAATATAGCAGTTTTATACATTTCTATCTCTTTTTTATTTACTTCTTTTTCTTCTAAAGACTTTTTAAATACTTCCTCTACTTCCTCTTTTGTAGCTAATTGGAAGAAAGGTTCTTCAAGACTGTGATCTGTTACTAAGCAACCTCTTTCTACAAAGAATTTAATTCTAATTTTTAATGCTTCTACCAATTTTTCAAAAGAATCTATTTTCATATTTGAAACTTCTGAAAGCTTGTTTATGTAATCTTTAAAACCAATTTTTTCTATTCCTAAAACTTTATCTGGTCTAAAAGTTGGTAGTACTTTTACACCAAATTCTTTATCTTCTGAAATCTCAAGATGATATTCAAGAGAGTCAATAGGATCATCTGTAGTGCATAAAGCTGTTACATTTGATTTTTTTATTAGTTCTTTTGTTGTAAATTCTGGAGTATTTAATAATGCATTTGTTCTATCCCAAATCTCCTTTGCATTTTTTTTATTTATTACTAGATCTATTCCAAAAAATCTTTTTAATTCTAAATGAGACCAATGGTATAATGGATTTCCAAAGCAATATTCAATAGTATTTACAAAAGCCATAAACTTATCAAAATCATCTGCATCTCCAGTGATATATTTCTCATCTATTCCATTACTTCTCATAGCTCTCCACTTATAATGATCTCCAGCAAGCCAAATTTCAGTCAAATTTTTATAATTTTTATTCTCAGAAATTTCTTTAGGATTTAAGTGACAATGATAATCAAAAATGGGCATATTTTTTGCATAATCATGATATAACTTTTTACCAACTTCTGTTTTTAAAAGGAAATCTTCATCCATAAATTTATACATATATATTACCTCCAATTAACTTACATACTTGTATACTAGTATGTTATAATATTTTTGTTATAATGTCAACTGTTTTTTACACAATAATTTGTTTTTTAAAAGAAAAATACTGTTTTAGTACAAATTTCAAAAGTGTTTTGTTTTTGTAAAATAAAACTAGGGCCATTGCAAATTCTATTGCAACAGCCCTAGTCAAAAAGCCATTATCTAAATATTAAAAGTAATGATACATTTATAAAGCTTAAAATTATTGAAAGAGAAACTACATTTATAGCTAAATCCATATCTCCGTCAGTTATAAAAACATAGGTTAATATATTGTTTCCAATAGGAGAAAGAGCCCCTAATAAAATAATAGTTCTTCCCATCTCATCTAGAGGAAGCAACCTTCCTATAAGTGTTCCAACAACTAGAATTCCACCAATTTTTAATCCTATTATAATTAAACTTAATTTCAATCTAGTAAATTTTGGTGTAAAATATGCTCCAAGAGCTATCATTATTAAAACACCAGTGATATTTGCAATTTGTTGAAGAGTTATTTTAATTCCAAGTGGAATTTTAAATCCAGTGATATTAATAATAACTCCTATGGCTAAAGCTATTATTAAAGGAGATTTAAGAATTTTGAGAATTTTCTCTTTAATATCGTCGTTTTTTGTAGTAATAAATATGGAATATACTACTGTTGTAACCATTATTAAATTTCCAGCATCAAAAAGAGAAAGGAGATAAACGTTTTTTTCACCGAAGAACATTATAAAAAAGGGGAGAATAAAAGTCATATTCATTATAAGTGTTCCACCTCTAAATATTTTTCGTTCATTTTCACTTAGATTTATAAGTTTTGAAATAAAAAAACCTAAAAAAATCATAATACAATGAATAAAAATAGCTGAAATTGGATAGTATATTAAAGTTTTAGAAATTTTCATTGAACTTACAGATAGAATAATTACTGCAGGATTTGTTAAATAGAAAATTAACTTTAATAAGATAGAAGCCTCTTCTTTTGATAAGATTTTTAATATTTTTAATATATAACCAATAATAAAAAATAATATTATAGGTAATAATTTTTCAAAGATTATATCTAACACACTCTCTCCTAAAATTTAAAATAAGTTTTATTTTTCAAAATAGTTTGGGCATTTTTCAATAAATATTCCCAACATCTCTTTAAAATTAAATAAGTGTTCTGTAACCATATCATCAATAGATTCAAAACTGTTTTTTTCTAGAATATCTATTATTTTTTCATGTTGAACTAGTATGTCTCTAAGATTCTTTTTTTCAATAACGTCGAAAAGTCGTAATCTATCATAATGAGTACTTAGTTTTTTAATTGCTTTCCAAATATTCAATTTATTACAAAATTCATATATAATTTCATGGAATTTGTTATCTAATCTAAAAAACTCATATATATCTTCTTCAAATTCTACAATTATTTTTTGATATTCTAAATTTTTTCTTAATTCTTTAATTAAAGAATCATTATTTTTTCTAGAGCATACCATTTTAAGCATCTCTTTATCGCAAATTTCTCTTAAAAATACAGCTTCTTCTATAAGCTTTAAATTCATTTTTGAGACTAGCGATCCTTTTTGAGGAAAAACATTAATCAATTTTTCTTCTTTTAATTTTACAATTGCTTCTCTTACAGGAGTTCTACTAACATTTAAAGCTTGACTGATCTCTATTTCACTGAGAGCTTCTCCAGGCTTTAAAGATAGATTCATAATACTATCTTTCAAAATTCGATAAGTATACTGTTTGCTACTTTCTCCTTTAATTTTCTCTGTTATTTTAAAATCCATTCCTCATCCTCTTTCACCAATGATTTTCTCCTTATTCTACATCAAACTTTAGAAAAAAGCAATATTTATTGAGTTGCAGAATATATAAATATTTATTTTATGATTATTTTTTGAAAAGAAAATCTCTTCCTTTATGTAAAGAAGAGATTTTTCTATCAGTTTATTAGATTAATATAGAGAATTCTCTTTTATAAAATTAGCTACCTTTTCAGGAACTAGTTTAGAAATATCCTCATTGTTATGTATTTTTTTTCTAATCATAGTAGATGATATATCATAGAGAGGAGTATCGAGATAGATAAGATTTTTATGACTTATATCACTAGAGTATCCCTCTCTTCTAAATACCACTACTTTACTGAGTTCTAAAATTTTCTCATACTCTTTCCAAGTTGAGAAATAGTTAGCAGAATCCTCGCCAATAATCTCAAAAAACTCATTTTCTTCACCATATAGAGAGATAATTTTATAAAGTGTATCAATGGTATATGAAACTTTATGCTCATTTATCTCAATATCAGATACTGATATATTTTTTGCATTTTCAAAGGCTAATTCACACATTTTCATTCTAAGTTTTCCTTCAACTACTATATCATCTCTATGTGATGCTGTTCCAACAGGAATTATAATTATTTTATCAAGTTTAAGTTTATCTAATACAAATTTAACAATCTCTATATGAGCATTGTGAATTGGATTAAAGCTACCACCATAGATTCCTATTTTCATTTTAACTCCGCAATAGCTTCTAAAAGCTCTTGATAATTATTAGTGCAGATGACATTTTCTCTCAACTTCTCATTTCTAAATGTTCTCATCAGCTCAGAAACCAAAGAGAGATACTCTCTATTTTGTCCTTTTGGAGATCCGACTAGAATTATTAGTTTAACCTTTTCTCCATCTAATGAGTTAAAATCTACACCATTTTTAAGTAGTCCAATAGCTACAATTAATTTTTTTATCTTTTCACTTCTTGCGTGAGGGATTGCAATTCCCTGCCCAATACCAGTACTTCCTAACTCTTCCCTAGCCAATATATTTTCATAAAAATTATTCTCATCATTGAGAGCATCACTATTTTTTTTAATAAGCTCAACTAACATTTTTAAAGCCTCTTCTTTAGTAGGATTCCCTTCAATATAAGTTATTAGTTTACTGTTTAAATATTGTAACATACTCTCCTCCTACAAAAAATAGTTTAAAAGCTTTCTTTCTCTCTCATTTAATGGAGTAAATGAAACTGTATTCTCAATTTCAAATTTTAATTTATTTAGAGATCTGTTGTAATTATCCACTTCTATCTCCTCTAAAAGAGCTAGAGAAGATAGTATTCCTAAACCTTCAAGTGAGTTAAGAAGCTCTTTTTTATCTCTAAGCATTGTTTTAAGATCTGAAATTTCAATACTAATATCTAGACTCTTTTCATAGTTAGAAGTATTATCTCTATACTTACTAAAATAAGAGATAAATAGTGAGAATATATTCTCATCAAATTCAAGCATAGATCTTTTTAGAGCAAGAACCATTAAAGGTTTTAAGTTACTGCTCTCTCCTATTAGAGAGAAGTTAGCAAGAAGCTTAAAAAACGCCTCTCTATCTCTTAAAAAAAGTTCTTTTCCATATTTTTTAGCAAAGTCATAGCTTCCATTAAACAGTGTTTTTATTAAGTTTAATCTCACTTTTTCAATATCTAAACTAGAAAATCTTTCAATTTTATCGTAATTTTGTCTCTCTTTTATATCACTTGAATCAATAATCTCAGCAATTAGCTCAGCTTCGTCTAAAAAAGTAGATACAGGAAGGGCTAAACTACCTCTTTTTCTCTTTAGATTTCCTAAAGTATCAACAGTAATATATGCTCTTTTATCTAAAAATTGAGCAGATTCACTTAAAAGTTGAATCTTTCCATACTCTTTTAAAAGTGCTACAAGCTCTTGCTCATTCTTCTCTTTAATTATATTAAGCATATCAAATTGCATTTTCTTTATTTCCTCCAATTCCTTTTAAACTATTATCCTCCAACAGTTTAAATTCTATTTTAAGTACAAAAAAGTTTTCCATAGGCATATCAGTAGGTAACTTAACAAGATCTTTTTCTGTCATAATTATAAAAGATGCTTTCATACTGTCAGCACGTCTTTGTATAAGTTCAATATCCTTCTTTTTAAAATTGTGATGATCCATAAAATCCACTCTCTCTATGTAAGAAGGTTCAAGAGAGATCACAGTTTTTTCAAAATTTAAAGGATTTGCTAGACCAGAAAATAGTAAAACTCTTTTTCCCTTTACCCAAAACAAAGGCTTTTGATTTCCTTTTAGATCACAAAGAGATGTAACTCCATGTTTAGCAGTGGAAACTTCTTTACCTAACTTTTTCTTTAAATATTTTTTTATTCTTTCAACTTCTCTTTCACTAACTAAATCAGATTTTGTAATTATAAATTCAGAAGCTCTCTGTGCTCCCTTTTTAAAATCCTCTCTTAACATACCTTTAGGAAGAAGTTCCCCCCAACCAAAAGGATTTGTAGCATCAATAAGGACAATATCTCTATCACGATAGAGTTTTCTATGTTGAAATCCATCATCTAGTACAATGGTATCAACATCAAAATGTTTTTTAGCAAACATACAAGCCTTATATCTATTTGAGCTAACAATTATGGGAACTTTGAGGTTTAAAGCGTGGATAAATGGCTCATCTCCACTCTCTCTAGGGGTTGCAAATATTTGAAAACCATCACTGACCAGAAGTGGTTCTCTCTTTCTTTTACCTCTATATCCTCTAGAAACCACAGCTACTTTTCTTCCCATTTTTTGTAGTCTTTTAACAAAGTATTGTACAGCAGGGGTTTTACCAGTACCCCCTACCGTTATATTTCCTATACAGATAACTTCTACTCCGTCAACTCTTTTTATGGGAAGTATCTCTTTATCAAAGAGAAAATTCCTAAAAGAGGTGATGAGATAATATATATATGATAATATCCTCATTATTACTCCTCGAATAAAAATGTTTTACTCTATATTGTACCCCTAGTAAAAGTAAAAAGTCAAGGTATTTCTAAAACCTTACAGGTACTATTTTAGAAACTCCTATTTCTTTGTTCATAGTTACACCAAAAATACTCTCTGATTCTCTCATTGTATCTTTATTATGAGTAATTAAGATGAATTGAGATCTATCTGTAAATTCCTTTAGTTTTCCAATAAGTTTTCTAGTATTCTTTTCATCAAGAGCAGCTTCGATCTCGTCAAGGAACGTAAATGGACTTGGTTTGAACATAAAGATTCCCATAATAAAAGCAATAGCTACCATTGATTTCTCTCCACCAGACAGTAAAGATAGAGATTGTCTTTTTTTATTTCTAAATTTAATATATATCTCAATACCACACTCATCAAAGTTATCAGGATTATTTAAGATTAACTTTCCTTCAGCATTGTTAATAGTTTCCATACACATCTTGTTAAAATTTTCATCAATAGATTTATATGCTGTAAAGAATCTATCGTGAATAGTTGTATCTATCTCTTTAACCAAATTTAGTAATACAGTTTTACCGTTGACTAAATCCTCTCTTTGTGTAGTCAAGAATGTATATTTTTCATTTAACTCTTTAAACTCCTCAATTGCTAGTAGATTTACAGCTTGGAAGTTTCTTAGTTGATTATCTAGAGTTTTAAATCTCTCCTTTTCTGATTTTAAATTAGTTATATCAATTTCTAAACCTTTTATATCTTCAAGAGACTCAAGGTTTTCACCTAATTTTTCAATATCTAGTTTCAATCTATTAATAGATTCATTTAATTTGTTCAAACTATCTTTTTTATGTAGAAGATAGCTATCCAATTCTTTTCTTGTTTTTAGTAGAGTATGTTCCTCCTCTAGTAGTTTTTCATTAGTCTGTTTTTTCAGAGTGATCTCACTATTTTCACTCTCATATCTTAAAACTCTCTCATTTATTTCAGAAGTCAAACTCTCCTCTTGTTTTTCAAGAGTTGAAATTTCAACTCTTAATTGAGAGATCTTATTTTTTAAATTTTCTATCTCAGAAGAGAGTAGGAAAAACTCTCTTTTCTCCTTCTCCTTCTCCTTTTCAATTTGATTAACTCTATCTTGAGAGTTTAGGAAGATGATCTTTTTATCAGCAAATTCCTCTCTTTTGTTATTTATAATAACATTGATCTCTTGAGCTTTAACAATATCTTCCTCTTCCTCTTTTTTGAGATTTTCAATGATAGTGGCAATTCTCTCTTTTTCGCTATTAGAGTTTATAATCTTCTTTTCAAACTCCTCGTTATATCTTATCTCATCTTCAAGTTCTAATTTTATTGTTCTAATCTCTTTACTGATTCTTTCAACTTTTGAATTACAATCTTCAAAATACTCTTGTGCAATTCTGCACTGCTTTCTTAAATCCTCTTGAGTAGAGTCTAATTTATCTATCTCATTCTCATAATTTTCAAGATCCTTACTTATCTTGTTCTGTTTCTCTATTCCTTGAGTAATAGAAGTCTGTAGTTTTTCAACCTGCTCCTTAAGTTGTTTGATCTCTTTTTTTCTCTCGAATAGGAGACTAGCAGTGGAGTTACCAGAATCCCCACCTGTAATTCTACCCCTAGAACTTAATAGCTCTCCAGCAAGAGTTACAACATTTCCACCAAACATAGAGTTTTTTATGATTTTTAAAGCAGTATCCATATTTTCAACTATTAAAAGATTTCCTAAAATAAAATCAGCAACAATTTTAAATCTTGCTTCTGTATTTACTAAATTTGAAGCTAATCCAATCACTCCAGGAAGATTTATATTTGGTTCTTTTTTAGGTGTTACTTTAATTGTATCTAAGGCTAGAAAAGAGGCTCTTCCAGACTTTTTTTCCTTTAAGATGTTGATAGCTTTTTTAGCTACGTCACTTGTGGTAACAATTATATCCTGTATGTTTCCAGGTACACCAGCTTCAATGGCTTTCATATATTTCTCAGGAACGTTAACAAGTGAGATGAAAACTCCTTCCACTCCAGGAATTTTACTGTTTAAAACCTCTTTAACTCCTTTGAAGAATCCCTCGTTGTTCTCTTCCATTCTAAGTAGAGCTTGGAGCTTAGCTGAAAATCTCTTTTCATCATATTCAGAGGTTCTAATAATCTCTGAAAGTCTATTCATCTCTTGGCTACATTTACTGATCTCGCTCTCTAAAAAGACACCTCTCTCCTTAGTTTTTTCAAGAGTTAATACTTTTTCCTCTTTAGATTTTTTAGATAGAGCAAGTTCTTTTTCAGCTATCTCCATTTTTTTATTACTATCATCTAACTCCTTTTGCAATGAGCCAATCTTATTGCTACTTCCTTTAGCTCTTCTGCTAGAATTTTCAATATCATTTAGGAGTTTCATTTTTTCTAATTCTAGCTCCATACTTCTCTTTTTCTTAAGTTCTCTAGCTATATTGAAGTTTTCTCTCTCTTTTTCTAAATTTTTTATCTCATTTTCAAAAACTTGATTCTCTTCAAAGAGAGTTTTAACTCTATTTTCTATCTCCAACGCTTCTTTATCTAAGTTATTAAGAACAATTTGTTTTTCTTCTAGTCTAGTGTGATTTTGCTTAGAGCTTTCCTCTTTTTCAACAATCTCTCTTTTAAAACTAGCACATCTCTCAACAACCCTTACTTTCTCTCTCTCTTTCTCATCAATCTCTTTTTTTAACTCTTGATTTTTATCTCCATTCTCTTCAATATATTTTTTCAAAGTGGCTTTTTCTTCATCAATAGCTTCTAATCTTTTCTCTATCTCTTGAAATTCAACTTGTAGATTTGAATTCTCTTCAGATAATTTCTCGTAATTTGAAAGATCTCTAGAAAGATCGGAGTTTTTAGCTTCATATTCACAACTGTATATTCCTTTAGCAAGGGAGTCTCTGTTTTCTTTTAGATTAAGGTATTCTTGAGCTTTACCAGCTTGTTTTTCAACTCTCTCTTTATTCTCTCCCACTTCTTTTAGAACTAAATCAATCTTTTCTAACTCTGAATCAACATTTTCTAGATTTTTAACAGCTTCATTTTTTTGACTTTGGAATTTTTTGATTCCAGCAGCCTCTTCAATTATACTTTTTATCTCTTTTGAAGATGAGCCTATTATTCTTTCGACCTTCCCTTGTCCAATTACAGAGTAAGCACTTTTACCAACTCCGGTATCTAAAAATAGATTTCCAATATCTTTTAATCTAGTTTTTGTATCATTTATAAAGTACTCATTTTCACCTGTTGAATGTAGTTTTCTAGTGATTTTAATCTCGTCATTTTCCACAGGTAAAAAACGATCGTTATTGTCAATATAAAGAGAAACTTCTGCAAAATTCATAGGTTTTTTATCTTTTCCACCAGAAAATATAACATCTGCACTCTCTTTCGCTCTTATATTTTTATATGATTGTTCTCCCAATACCCAAAGTACTGCATCAAGTATATTTGATTTACCACTTCCGTTAGGACCAACAATTGAGGTAAGCCCTCTATTAAATTCTATATAAACCTTTTCTCCAAAGGATTTAAAACCAAAAATTTCTACTGCTTTTAAAAACATTTATGCCCCCTGTAATATAGTAATTTATTCTTGAAATTCATCTATTGCTTTCCAAGTAATTACCTTTACATCTGAGTAATCTTTTGGAGCGTTAGAGCAACATGAACCACAACTTTTTTTATCTTTAGAGCAACCACCACAACCAGATGAAGTAGAACACTCCTCATTCTCTCTCTTTTGAAACTCTTCATATGTTTCTAAGTATCCTTCTTTTGTAAGTCTTTCAAAGGATTGAGATAACTCTTCATAGCTGATTCCTAAGTTTTTAACTATTGCTAATTCACTATAGACACCAGCAGATAAGAGAAATTTTATAACTTTAATATCTATATCATTTAAATTTTTACTCATATAATCTCCTTACAATAAAATCTTCTGTTAAAAAATTATACCATATTTTTAACCTATCTACTATGTAAATATTTTAGAAATATTAAAGGAGAAGAGTGCTTGTAATCCACTCTTCTCCTCAGTAAGATACAACTATTTTTTTCTGTATAGCCCTATTCCATCTCCAAAAGGAAGAAGTACAAACTCCCCTCCCTCTCTCTCATAGAGATAGTCAATAAATTCATTCAATCTTCTAACTATTGTCTTGAATCTTTTTGGAAACTCTTTGTACAGATAACCTCTAAACATAATATTGTCGATAAATATGATTCCATTTTCATTAAGAAGTTTATAAGAATCTTCAAAAAATTCCATATAGTGTCCTTTTGAGGCATCTATAAAAACAAAGTCAAACTTATCATTAATTTTTTTAATCTCCTCTACAGCATCTCCCTTAATAGAGATTATATTATCTAAATTAGATTTTTTAAAATTTTCTTGAGCTAGATTGAATCTTTCCTCATCAATCTCAATGGTATATAGCTTTCCACCATTTTTCTGAATCTCTCTAGCCATAAGGATTCCAGAGTAACCAATAGCAGTCCCCACCTCTAAAACATTTTTAAATTGGTGACTTTTAACTATAAATTTTAAGTATTCAGCTACCTCTTTTGTCACAATAGGAACATTAAACTCTTCAGCATATTTTTCCATCTCAAGAATAAGTGTGTCCTTCTCTTTAATCTTATCAATTATATATCTATTTGCTTCTTTTAACTCTTCTAACATTCTTTTCCTCTCTTTTTTAATTTTACGATATAGAATCCATCTAGGATCTCCTCTTTATAATCTACAGTGAATCCACCTACCTCATCAAAAGTTCCATTTACATTTTCAGGAATATAGAGATCAGTTGTAGTAAATTCAGGGTATTTTTCTAAAAATTTTTTAATATTTTTACCATTTTCTTCAGTTAAAATAGTACAAGTACTATATACTAACTCACCACTCTCTTTTAAAATTTGAGAGGCTGATTCTAAGATTTCAAACTGTAACTTAGCAAGTTCTTCTACGTTTTCAGAGTCTTTATTATATATAGCTTCAGGTTTTTTTCTAAGTACACCATATCCACTACAAGGTGCATCTACTAAAATTTTATCAAACTTTTTTCCCTGTTGATTAAGTTTTCTAGCGTCCATCTTTACAGGTTGAACTATGGTAATACCACACTTTTTACAGTTTTCCTCTATAAGTTTTAATTTATGTGGATAGATATCTAGAGCTAAAAGCTCTCCTTCATTTTTCATAAGTTCCCCTAAAACTGCTGTTTTTCCACCAGGTGCACTACAAGTATCTAGGACTGACTCCCCGCTTTTAGGAGCTAAGTTTCTAGCTGAAAGATATGAAGAGCCATCTTGAACAATTATCTTTCCAGATTTAAACTCGTCACTGTATAGTAATATTCCAGAGTCAACATAGTAAACAGTATCGACTTTTTTGATAATATCAATCTTCTTCTCTTGTAATAATTTTTCAAACTCATCAGTTGTATATTTTAAAGTGTTAACTCTAAAGCTGATATAGGGTATTTTTTTTAGAGATTTTAGAAATAACTCTCCCTCTTCAACACCATATTCACCAATAAGTTTTTCATAAAACCACTGTGGATATGATAGATAGATATGAGCTTTTCCACTCTCTTTTAAATCTTTTACATCATCTTTCCACTCTCTTTGATAACTTCTTAAAACTCCATTTACAAATTTTCCTACAGGGACACCAAACTTTTTCTTAGATAGTTCTGTGGCTTCCCAAATGACACCCTTATCATCACTATTCATAAAACTCATCTGATACATAGAGATTCTTAACATATTTTTTAACCAATCTTTTTTTACAGATGTAGTCCTCTTTTCAATCTCATAATCAAGGAAAATTTTATTTCTAATCACTCCGTAAAAAAGTTCAGTGATAAATCCTCTCTCTTTTTTTGATAGAGCATTATCTTTAAAATACTCATTGAGAGCTATATTGGAATATTTTCCATTTTCAACCTCTTTAATTAAGCTGATAACTCTAGCTTTTATATTCATTATTAGCCTCCTAATTTTTTCATTCACTTATATTATACAATATTTAAGGATTAATTTGTAGTAATATAGAATTTTTATTTGCCTTTTTTAAATTAAAATGGTAATCTATAATAAGAGAGATTTTTATATATGGAGGTTTTATACATGGAGGTTCCGTTGGAAGATATTTTTCATTTATTAGAGACGAATCAACTAAACAAAGTTAGAGAGGTATTAGCTGATATGCAACCAGTTGATATAGCTGAATACTTCGAGGATATGAGTAGAGAACAGGGGTTGAAACTTTTTAGAATTTTACCTAAGAGTTTATCTTCTGATATCTTTAGCTATCTTTCTTCTGATAAACAGCAGGAGATCATTGAAAATATAACTGATGAAGAGGTACGTAATATCATAAATGATATGTTTATTGATGACACTGTGGATTTTATTGAGGAGATGCCAGCTAATGTAGTAGACAAGATTTTACAAAATACTACATCTGATATGAGAAATCTTATAAATCAGTTTTTAAGATATCCAGAAAATAGTGCTGGTAGTGTTATGACAGTTGAGTATGTTTCACTAAAAAATGATATGAATATTGGACAAGCATTACACTCTATCAAAAGATTTGGAATTGATAATGAGACAATTGATATCTGTTATATAATAGATAATCAGAGAAAACTTGTGGGGTATATATCATTAAAGAAATTGATTTTCTTAGATGATGATATACCACTTATAGAGGCAATGGAGACAAATGTAATAAGTTGTCGTACAACTGATGATCAGGAAAATATTGCTTCAGACTTTAGAAAGTACGACTTGACATCTATGCCAGTTGTGGATAATGAAGATAGACTAGTTGGAATTATCACGATAGATGACGTAGTTGACGTTATTGATCAGGAGTACACAGAGGATTTACAAAAGATGGCAGCAATGGCTCCATCAGATGAAGAGTATTTGAAAGAGTCAGTTTTTTCTTTGGTAAAACAGAGAATAGGGTGGCTTTTAATTTTAATGATACTTGCAACTTTTACAGGGATAATAATTAGGACATATGAGGGAGTTTTACAATCAGCTATGGTATTGATCTCATTCATACCTATGCTAATGTCAACAGGTGGAAATGCAGGAGCTCAGGCTTCTACTCTTATTACAAGAGGTATCGCCTTAGAAGAGATTGAACTATCAGATATTAAAGAGATATTCTGGAAGGAGTTAAGAGTAAGTATAGTTATTGGTTTAGTTTTATCAGTAGTAAACTTTTTAATAATCTATTACTTAAGTGACATAGACTATACAGTATCTTTTGCAATATCTTTAAGTTTATTTATTACAATAATAATAGCTAAAGGAGTGGGAAGTACTCTTCCAATAGTGGCAAAAGGATTTAAATTAGATCCAGCAATTATGGCTAGTCCTTTAATTACAACTATAATTGATGCCTGTGCCTTGATAGTATTTTTCTTGGTATCAACTCACTATTTACATTTAGCTTAATATAACAGAGAGGTGACAAACCTCTCTTATTTTTTGGTTAATAAAATAAATAAAAAAAGTCTGTAAATTTTTTAATAAAATGTTAAATATTTCTGAAGAATAGGGTATAATATAAACATAGTAATAAAAGAGTATTGAGGAGGCAACTTATGAATTATTTAGATTATTATAAAATGTGGTTAAACTCTGATGTTATAACTAAAGAAGACAGAGAGGAGCTTTTAAATATAAAAGATGATGAAAAAGAGATAGAAAACAGATTTTATACTGATTTAAGCTTTGGAACTGCTGGAATGAGAGGTATAAGAGGAGTTGGAAGAAATAGAATCAATAATTACAATATAAGAAAGGCAACTCAAGGATTAGCTGATTATATCTTAAAATCTACTGGAGAGTTGGGAGCTAAAAAAGGGGTAGCAATAGCTTATGATTGTAGAATAGGATCTACTGAATATGCTTTGAATACAGCTCTTGTTTTGGCAGGAAATGGAATAAAAGCTTATCTATTTGAATCTTTAAGATCTACTCCAGAGCTTTCTTTTGCAACTAGAGAGTTAAAAGCTCAAGCTGGAGTGATGGTAACAGCATCACACAATCCACAGGAGTACAATGGATACAAAGTATATTGGGAAGATGGAGCTCAGATAGTAGAGCCACAAGCAAGTGGAGTGGTAAATGCTGTAAACTCTGTTGATCTATTCAAAGATATAAAGATTATAAGTGAAGAGGAAGCTATAGCTCAAGGATTACTAGAATATATAGGGAAAAAAGTAGATGATAGATTTATAGAGGAAGTTGAAAAACAGGCTATAAATAGAGATTTACCAAATAAAAAAGAGTTTAAAATAGTGTACTCACCATTGCATGGAACAGGAAGAGTAGCAGTACAGAGAGTATTGAAAGAGATGGGGTATGAATCTGTATACACAGTTCCAGAACAAGAGATGCCAGATGGAATGTTCCCAACTTGTTCATATGCTAATCCAGAGGATAAAGCTGTTTTTAAATTGAGTACAGAGTTAGCAGATAGAGTGGGAGCAACTCTATGTTTAGCTAATGACCCAGATGCAGATAGAACAGGAATAGCGATAAAAGATGACAATAATGAGTGGTACTACCCTAATGGAAATCAATTGGGAATCTTATTGATGAACTATCTTTTAGAGATGAAAAAAGATATTCCAGCTAATGGAGCTGTAATCTCAACTATTGTTTCAACACCAATGTTAGATGTCATAGCAAAAGATAAGGGAGTACAACTATTTAGAACATTGACAGGATTTAAATATATAGGAGAAAAGATTAGACAGTTTGAAAATAAAGAGTTAGATGGAACATTCCTATTTGGATTTGAAGAGTCGATAGGTTACTTAGTTGGAACTCATGTAAGAGATAAAGATGCAGTTGTAGCTTCTCTTATGATAGCTGAAATGGCTACTTACTATGACAGTATAGGATCAACTCTATATAGAGAGTTAAATAAATTATATGAGAAATATGGTTGGTATAAAGAGGAAACTGTTTCTGTAACAAAAACAGGAAAATCAGGACTAGAGGCAATTGGAAAAATAATGGAGAATATGAGAAATAAAGCTCATACAGTAATATGTGGTAAGAAAGTATCTATAATTAAAGATTATAAATTACAAGTGGAAAAGGATTGTTTAACAGGTCAAGAGAAGAGAATTGAATTACCAAAATCTGATGTTATTCAAATTATCTTAGAAGATAAGACATATATTACAGTTAGACCTTCTGGAACAGAGCCAAAAATAAAATACTACTTGTGTGTTGTAGATTCAGACAATAAAAAAGCTGATGAAAAACTTCAATATGTAAAAGAGGAGTTTATAAAATATATAGATACATTATAGTTAGGAGGAGATAATGTTAGATGGAGTTTACATCCATATTCCTTTCTGTATGAATAAATGTAACTACTGTGATTTCCTATCTTTCAAATCAAATGAAGATGATAGGAAAAAATATGTGGATTATATTTTAAAAGAGATAGACTTATATCCTGAATATGAGTATGACACAGTCTACTTGGGAGGGGGGACTCCCTCTCTTTTAGATTGTGAAGATGTGGAGAGGATAATAAAAAGATTAAAGATAAAAGATGGAGCAGAGGTAACTTTGGAGGTAAATCCTAAGACTGTAGATTTAGAAAAGTTAAGAGGATTTAAAAAGGCTGGAATAAATAGAGTGAGTATTGGAATTCAAACTTTTGATGATGAGATGTTAAAAGTATTAGGAAGAATGCATAGCTCTAAAGAGGGAATAGAGACTTATTTACAAGCTAGGGAAGCTGGCTTTGAGAATATAAGTTTAGATCTTATGTTTTCACTTCCAAACCAAAGTTTACAAGCAGTGAAATCTGATCTGCATAGATTGTTAGAATTAAGACCTGACCATTTTTCAATTTACTCATTGATTTGGGAAGAGGGGACACCGTTTTTTAAGAAATTAGAAGAGGGAGTGTACAGTGAAACTGAGAATGAATTGGAAGCTCAAATGTTTGAATATATAATAGATAAATCTCAAGAGATGGGATATATTCACTATGAGATCTCCAATTTTTGTTTACCTAATAGAGAGGCTCGACACAACTCTAAATACTGGGAAAATAGAGAGTATTTGGGGATAGGATTGGGAGCTTCAGGATATATAGATAAAAAGAGATACAAAAATCAGGTGCAAATTTCTAAATATTATGATACTATAGATAAAAGAGAAATACCAATATTGGAAAGTGAATTTGTAGATTTAGACTCAAAGGAGCAATATAAATATATGTTGGGATTCAGACTTCTAAAAAAGGGAGTAGTTCCAAGTGAGAAATATTTAAAAAAATGTCTAGAATTGGAAGAAAAAGGTTTTTTATATAGAGTAGGGGAGCATTTTCTTCTCACAAGAAAGGGAATAATGCTTGCTAATGATGTTCTAGATGAGTTTATTTAAATGGAGTTGAAAGATGAGTAGTATAGAAAAGAATATTGAAGATATTCAAGAGGATATAAAAAATTATTCAATATATCCTGAAAAAGTAAAATTTATTGCAGTTACTAAGTATGTACAATCAGATGTTATGGATGAAATATTAAACTGTAATGTAAGAGTGTTTGGTGAAAATAAAGCACAGGTTATCAAAGAGAAGTATGAAAAATACAACTCAGAAAATAAAGATGATATTGAGTGGCACTTTATAGGTAATCTTCAAAAAAATAAGGTTAAGTATATAGCCTCATTTATTAAGTTGATACACTCTGTAAATAAACTTTCTCTAGCTCAGGAGATTGATAAGAGAGCTCTTCAAAATAACAGAAAGATAGATGTTCTGTTGGAGATAAATATAGCTGGAGAAGAGAGTAAAGAGGGGTATGATTTGGAGGATCTATATGGTGAGTTGCCAGAACTTATGGCACTAAATAACATAAATATCATAGGTCTTATGACAATGGCTCCATTTACAGATGATAAAGAGTTGGTGACAAGAGTATTTAGAAGGCTTAGAGAGATAAAGGATGAGCTGAATGAAAGATACTTTAAGGGTCAACTTACAGAGTTATCTATGGGTATGACAAATGATTATAAATTAGCCCTAAAAGAGGGTGCTACTCTCATAAGAGTAGGTAGAAAAATATATGAGAAATAGGAGGAGAGTAGAGATGAGCAAGAAAAAGCTTTTTGATAATGTTAAGGAGTTTTTTGGATTTCCAGATGGAGTCGAAGAGGATGAAGAGTTAAGATTCGAAGATAGTGGAATAACAGAAGTTGAGATAAATAAGGGAAGTACAGTTCAAAATGAAGTTGAATCTACTCCAGCTCCACATATTCCTCATACAGGGTTTAAGCAGAAACAGACTTCAAGTTTAGAAAATGAGATCAGTAGTGGAAGCAATTGCCAAACAATATTTTTAGATCCAAAAGCATTTTCTGATTGTAGAAAAATAGTAGATTATATAAGAGCAGATAAGATGGTAACATTAAATCTAGAGTATTTAGATGAGGATACAGCAATTAGACTTATGAATTTCTTGTCAGGAGCTATGACTGTAAAGGAATCTAACTATCTAGTAATTAGCAAAAAAGTTTATACAATAGTTCCTAAGAGTATGAAGGTTTATTATGAGGATAAAAAGACTATGAACCCAAGAATATTCAAGGATTTTGGAAAAGAAGAGAGGTAGAAGTGGAAAAAAGAAGGAGAGCATTGGCACTATTTTCAGGAGGATTGGATAGTGCTTTAGCAATAAAAGTTGTAAAAGATCAAGGGATTGATGTTATTGCATTAAATTTTGTATCGCATTTTTTTGGTGGGAAAAATGAAAAAGCTGAGAAAATGGCAGAACAATTAGGGATAAAGGTGGAGTATGTACATTTTGAAAAAAGACATACTGAAGTGGTGAAAAATCCTGTCTATGGAAGAGGGAAAAATATGAATCCTTGTATAGATTGCCACTCTCTTATGTTTAAAGTAGCAGGAGAGCTTTTAGAAAAGTATGATGCGGATTTTGTAATATCTGGAGAGGTATTAGGTCAAAGACCTATGTCACAAAACTCTGCTGCTTTAGAAAAAGTAAAAAAATTATCAGGTATGGATGAGTTAATAGTTAGACCATTATCAGCAAAACTATTACCACCTAGTAAACCAGAATTAGAGGGATGGATAGATAGAGAAAAGCTTCTAGATATTCAAGGAAGAAGTAGACAGATTCAGATGGAGTTAATGGAAAAATATGGATTAAAAGAGTATCCTAGTCCAGGTGGAGGTTGCCTATTGACAGATCCAGCTTTTTCTGATAGACTATCTGTATTAGAAAAAGATGGGTATTTAGAAGAGGATTACTCATTCCTTTTCCACTTGATCAAGAAGAGTAGATTTTATAGATTAGATAAAGGTAAGTATTTGTTTGTAGGTAGAGATCAAGAGGGAAATGAGAGAATAGCAGGATATAAAGAGTTAGGAAGTTTTTACCTATGTGGACATAGAGTTCCAGGACCTCATATGTTAGGGTTTGGAGAGTTTACACAGGAAGAGCTAGAGTTGGTAAAAGAGTTATTTTCAAGATACTCTAAATGTAAGGGTAAAGAGGAGATCGAAGTTAGAATAGATGGAGAGATCTCTAAGGTGCCAGTAGTAGATGTAGAAAAAGTAGAACAGTTTATGAAAAAATATCAAATAGTAGGATAGTAGGATTGTAGTTAAATATGTTAAATTAGAGCGACTGAATTAGTTTAATTTAGGTGTTTATTTTTGTATAACATTCCTTAAATTATCTAAGCCAGTCGTTTTTTTTATAAAATTTAAAAATATTAAGGAGGAGAGTAGGATGAATACTTTTGAAAATTTAGTTAATTCAATTAACACGGTGATGTGGAACTATAATCTAATAGTTGTATTGTTAGTGGTTAGTGGAATAATTTTTACAGTGAAAACAAGAGGGGTACAATTTAGATTGTTAGCACATATGTGTCAACTTTTAATGGAAAAAACAAAGGTGGGAAAAAATGAAGTTTCATCATTTCAGGCATTTTGTATAAGTACTGCTTCTAGAGTGGGAGTAGGAAACTTAGTGGGTGTTGTGGCTGCTGTTTCAGTAGGAGGACCAGGGGCTGTATTTTGGATGTGGGTTGTAGCATTACTAAATGCTTCAACAGCTTTTATAGAATCTACAATAGCTATATTACATAGAGAGAAGGATCCTAAAGGTGGTTATAGAGGTGGAGCTCCATACTTTATTCAAAAAGGGTTAAATATAAAGTGGTTAGGGGTATTATTTGTAATCTTTGCTATTATATGTTGGGGGGGAGTTTTCCAAGTTATCTCTAACTCAGTTACAGAGTCATTTAATACAGCTTTTGGATTTGAAACTAATAACACAGCTTTGGTTTTAGTAGTTCTATCAGCAGGAGTATTATTTGGAAATAGAAATAAGATAGTAAAAGTATTAGATAAATTAGTTCCATTTATGGCAGTGTTATACTTAGGGATTGTAACTTATATCATCATAAAAAATCTAGGTTTAATGGCAGATACAATGAGTGATATATTTAAACACGCCTTTGGAATAAAACAGTTCTTAGGTGGAAGTTTAGGAAGTGTTGTTATGGAAGGAGTAAAAAGAGGGTTGTTCTCTAATGAGGCTGGATCTGGATCAGCTCCTTGTGCAGCAGCAGCAGCAGAGGTTGAACACCCAGCAAAGCAGGGATTGATACAAGCTTTGGGAGTTTTGGTAGATACAGTTTTAATCTGTAGTGCTACAGCTTTTGTTATACTTTTATCAAAAGGACATATAGCTGAAGGAAGTGGTGGAATGACTCTACTTCAAGAAGCTTTTAGATACCAAGTTGGAGAGTGGGGAGTAATATTTACAGCAGTAATTCTATTTCTTTTCTCGTTTAGTACAATTTTAGGAATTAGTTTCTATGCTAAACCAAATTTATACTTTTTATGTGAGAAGGAGTGGCCACAGGAGCTATTTAAAGTTTTTACTTTGATAATGTTATACTGGGGTGGAATTAGACAAAACTACCTAGTGTGGAATTTAGCTGACTTAGGATTGGGACTTATGACAATTGTAAATATGATTGGAGTTTTTCCATTGACATCAAAAGCTATTGAAAGCTTAAAAGAGTATGAAGCTAGATTTTTTGATAAATAACCTTAAATAAATAGAAACTCTCTTGTTTTTTAGAAAAAATATAGTATACTCATATCAGTGGGATATTTAGGAAACAGGAGGGGAAATATAATGGTAATAAACTCTATGAAATTGTATTTAAAAAGAGAGAATTTGATTCACAATATGGAGTATTTGAGAAGGAGCAAGGGAAAAGAGGTTTTGCCAGTAGTAAAAGCCAATGCATATGGACATGGAGTGGAGGAGATAGTACAGATTCTCTATGATAATGGACAGAGAGAGTTTGCAGTGGCAAGATATGTAGAAGCAGAAAGAATTTTGAAGATGGGACTAAAAGGTCTAAAGATTCTAATTTTTGAAAGTGTAGGAGATCTATCTTTAGTAAAAGATAAAGAGGAGTTAGAGATAAGTGCCAATACATACGAGGAATTAGAAAAGATAATAGATTTTGGAATTGACAGTAAGAGAGTTCAAGTTAAGATTGATTTTGGTTTTGGAAGAAATGGAGTCTTATTGAGAGATCTACAGAAGTTAAAAGAATATATTGAGGAAAAGCAACTTAATTTTAGAGGAATATACTCTCATCTTTTTGCAGTAAATTATGAAGAGGGTTTGGAGTATATTGGTAAATTTCATGAGATATTAAGATATCTTGGAAAAGATAGATTTCAAATGATACATCTTCAAAATAGTGCTGGAGTTTTAAATTTTGATTGTGAAGATGTAACTCACCTAAGAGTTGGAATGTTGATCTATGGATTACAAGAGGTAGGTTTCTATGATGAGAATTTGAAACAGGTCTTTTCACTTGAGGGAAGAGTAGCAGGTGTTAGAGATGTTTCAGAAAATAAGTATATAGCTTATGGAACGAAAGAGGAGTTGGGATTTTTAAATACTAAATATATAGCTAAGATAAAGATAGGTTATGCAGATGGATTTTTAAAGATCAATGAAAAGAGCAATTGTCTTATTAATAATAAGGAGTTTCCTGTTGTAATAGTTTCAATGGACAATACATTTATAGAGGTAGACACAAGTGTAAAAGAGGGAGATAGGGTAGTACTGTATCACGATATAAGTAAAAGTGTTGCTCATAATGGAATGAATATATATGAGATGTTGACTCTATTAAGCCCGAGATTGGAAAGAGAGATAATATAAGTTTTTAAAGTGAAAAAGGAGAGAATGGCAAATAACCCTTCTCTCCTTAATTGTTGAAACAATCTATTTTTTATTAAAAAATTTACAATTTTCATACTCATTTTTTACAGCATTTTTGTAAGTACAAGTACCAGTAATTTTTTTACACTTTATAGATACATAACCATCATAATCTATTCCAATAGAATCTTCACAGTTTAGTACAGGATACTCCTTTAAATAACTCTCTTTTTCAGTTTTACTAATTAAATACTTTTCCAATTTTAACTCCTTATATTATTTTTTAAAAATAGTTCTTCCATCAGCTTGATTGTTGCAAAGTATAGTGATCTCTGCAATATGGACATTCTCAGGAAGATTAACTATATATGCAACAGTTTCAGCAATATTATCTGCAGTAAGTGCCTCTATTCCTTTATAAACACTTTCAGCTCTAGCTTTATCCCCTTTAAATCTAACTAAGCTAAAATCTGTTTCAACTAAACCAGGCTTAACATCAGTAACTTTTATTTTTGTGTCAACTAAGTCAATTCTAAGTCCATCAGATAGAGTTTTGACAGCTGCTTTAGATGCACAATAAACAGCTCCACCAGCATAGGCAGCATCTCCAGCAACAGAGCCTATATTGACAATTGTAGCAGTGGTTCCTCTTTTTATCATATTTGGAACAAGAGCATTAGTAACATTTAGAAGACCGATTACATTGGTATTAAAGACAGTAGAAAAATCTTCTGGAGTATTTAGATATAATTTTTCCAATCCTAAAGCTAGACCAGCATTATTAATAAGAACATCAATATTTTTCCAAGATTCAGGAAGAGAGGACAAACTAGTGAAAACTTCACTAGAATCTCTAACATCTAATTTTAGTGAAAAAACTTTTGTTGAGTATTGAGATTCAATCTCATTTTTTAACTCTTCTAAAAGATTTTCTCTTCTCCCTACAACTATGATATTCATTCCCAGTTTTGCTAGAGCAATAGCACAAGATCTTCCAATTCCACTAGTTGCTCCTGTAATTAATGCTATCTTTCCAATTAATCTACTTTCATTAAACATTTTAAACTCCCCTTTAGCTTTCAATATAAGCTTTTTTTATTTTTTCAGCAGTATCATACATATTGCTATCTAAATCAATTTTTATGCTAAAATCACTAGATATTTCATAAAGTAGTTCTCTTTTTTGATGAAGCTCTTGAATTTTTTCAAACATATTCTCAACATTGAGAAGAGGACGAGATTTATTGTTTTTAACTCTTTCATAAATACATTCAATAGTACAATTAAGATAGACAATAAATGAAGTTTCTTTAAGATTTTTGATATTTTCATTGTCAATGATAACTCCTCCACCAGTTGCAATTACAATATTGTTATTCAATGATTCTTCAAAAACAATATCACGCTCTAATTTTCTAAAGTATTGCTCACCTTTCTCAGCAAAAATCTCAGGAATACTTTTTTTCTCACGAGCAGCAATCATCTTATCAATATCAATAAATTTCATATCCATATATTTAGCAAGTATCTTTCCAATAGTAGTCTTACCACTTCCCATAAAACCTATTAATGCAATATTTTCCTTCATTTATTCCTCCTTGAAATTATTATAACATGTATATTTATCAAATAAAAGTAAGAAATTAATAAAAAGAAATTTTTATATTGATTTTATTTGAAAAATAAAGTATAATTTAAAGGAACTTGTTTTGTTTGTATACTTAAAAAGTTCTTTTTTAATGTAAAATACAATTTTTAGGAGGAGAAATGCTGAGAGAAAAAAAAGAAAATAAAGGATTTGTAAATAGATTTCTTGATTTTATTGAGGTGGGCGGAAACAAGCTACCACACCCAGTTACACTATTTTTTCTATTTTGTGTAGCAATTATATTAATTTCTGGAATTGCTCAAAAAATGGGAGTTTCAGTAACTTATGAGGTTTTGAATAAGGCTACAAAAACTTTTGAAGAAACAACTGTAGAAGTGAGATCACTTATGACAGAAGATGGAGTTCGTTACATATTTAATTCTATGATTAGTAACTTTACAGGATTTGCACCATTAGGAACTGTTTTAGTTGGAATTATAGGAATAGGTGTGTGTGAAGGTAGTGGGCTTATGTCAGCTCTTATTAAAAAGATAGTAATGTCAACACATCATAAAGCTATAACAGCTGTAGTTGTTTTTGCTGGTGTAATGTCAAATATCGCTTCTGATGCTGGATATGTTGTACTTGTTCCACTGGGGGCAGTAATATTTTTATCATTTGGAAGACATCCATTAGCAGGACTTGCAGCAGCTTTTGCTGGAGTATCGGGAGGATTTTCAGCCAATTTACTACTGGGAACAACAGATCCACTATTGGGAGGAATAACAACAGAGGCAGCAAGATTATTACAACATGGATATTTTGTTGATGCAACAGCAAACTACTACTTTATGTTTGTTTCGACTTTCTTAATTACAATTTTAGGAACATTTGTTACTGAAAAAATAATAGAGCCAAGATTAGGTGAGTATCATGGAGAAGCTGAGATAGATATGACAAGTATTTCAGAAAGTGAGAAAAAAGGATTAAAAGGTGCTCTAATAACAATGATAATCTTTGTTGTAGTGATGGCTTTCTGTATAGTTCCAGAAAATGGAGTGTTTAGAGAGAATGGATCTCTAAAGGCTTGGACATCAACAGGACTAATAACATCAATGATGCTATTTTTCCTACTTCCTGGAATAGTTTATGGTTATATAGCAAAAACAATAAAAAATGATAAAGATGTAGCAAAATTAATATCAGATTCACTAGCAAGTATGGGTGGATATATGGCAATAGTATTTACAGCTTCACAATTTATAGCTTATTTTGGATATACTAACTTAGGGACTGTAATAGCTGTAAAAGGAGCTGCAACTTTAAAAGTGATAGGATTTACAGGGTTACCACTAATTGTCTGCTTTATAATTTTAACAGGATTTATAAATCTATTTATGGGATCAGCTTCAGCTAAATGGGCTATTATGGCACCTATATTCGTACCTATGTTAATGCAATTAGGTTATACACCTGAATTTACACAGTTAGCATATAGAATAGGAGATTCAACAACTAATATTATATCTCCATTGATGTCTTATTTTGCAATGGCAGTTGCATTTATGCAAAAGTATAAAAAAGATGGTGGAATGGGAACACTTATCTCTTTAATGCTACCATACTCAATTTGTTTTATGATAGGTTGGATAATATTAATGGTAATTTGGTTCTGGTTGGGATTACCAATAGGTCCAAATGTACACATTCATATGTAAGAGATATATAATAAAAAATTAAATTAAGAAAAGGGAAGAACTACTATAATAGCATTAGCTGTTATGAGAAGCTTTTCCCTTTCTTTAATTATTCTATTTTTATAGTTTTAAGTGAGATTAATTATTGGTATCATTTAAGGCTAACTCTTTTAATTTTACATAATCCACTTTTCCAGTACCAAGGAGAGGAAGTTTATCTAAGTAAACAATTTTTTTAGGAATCCATAATTCGCTATAATCATTTTGTTTAAAATATTCAAATAGAGCTTTCACTTCAAGATCTTTTTTCTCGGTGAAAAGAATTAACTGTTCCCCTTTTTTAATATCTGGAATTGAGACAATTGCTGTTGGAAAATCCTTAACATAGGTATTTAAAATCTCCTCTATAGCAGTTAATGAGATCATTTCACCAGCAATTTTAGCAAATCTTTTAGCTCTTCCAAGAATGGAGATAAATCCATTTTCATCTATCTCCACAATATCTCCAGTGTCATACCAACCATCTTCAGGGGCTAGAATCTCACCATCTTTAAGATAACCGAGCATTATATTTTTTCCTTTTATCCAAAGTTTACCACCATTATCAATACCTTCCACTTTTTCAAGCTTATATTGAATATCTGGAAGAAGTCTACCTACACTTCCTTTTTTCTGGTGCATAGGAGTGTTAACAGAGATAACTGGACTGGCTTCAGTTACACCATAACCTTCTAAAAGTCTAACACCAAATTTTTCCATCCATAAATAATAAGTTGAATCCTTTAGTTTTTCAGCTCCTACAATGGCATATTTTATATTATAAAAGTCATAAGGATTAGCTTTTTTAGCATAACCATTGAAGAAAGTATCAGTTCCACAGAGAATTGTGGCATTGGAGTCATAGACTAATTCTGGGATAATCTTGTAGTGCACAGGTGAAGGATAGAAGAAAACCTTAAGTCCTGAAAGAATAGGTAGTACAGTTCCAACTCCTAAACCAAATGAATGGAACATAGGTAGTGCATTAAAGATAATATCCTGACCTGTAAATGAAAAAAGTGACGATAGCTGAAAACGATTTGCTTGTAAGTTTTCATGACTCAAAAGTACAGCCTTAGGCATTCCCTCTGAACCTGATGTAAAAAGTATAGTACAAGGATCAGTTGCAGAGGTTTTTGGATATTTTTTCAAAATATATTTAAAAAATCCATTGAGCTTTGTAGTGAGAGTTATCCTATTTTGAAAATCTTCAAGATAGATAACATTGGTTCCATTCTTCTCAATTCCATTGATTAAATCTCCCATCTGTAGTAATTCAACCATCTTTTTAGATGTCAATACAGTGGATATATTAGCAGTTTTTATACAGGATAAAATCTGATTTTTTCCTTGAGTGAAATTTATCATCGCTGGAATCTTTTCTATACCCTGTAAGCTGAAAAATACAACAGCATTTGCAATGGAATTGGGCAAAATAACTCCTATATTTTTTTCTGGGAAGTTTTTAGAGATAGCTTCTCCTAAAACATAGGATTTTAAGAGGAATTTTTTATAATTAATAGGTTGTCTTGCTATATCCTCTCCAATTATATGATCATATCCATGTAATTTAGCAGCTTTTAAAAGAGATTTAAAGAGATTATTCTCTAAAGGTGAAGATTTATACAGCATATTTGTCATTATACTATATAGTTGATTGCTAATTTTTTTTCTTTTAATAGCTCCCTTTTCATCTTGAGATAAGGTGATTTTTGTTGGCTCAAGAATAGATATTTTTATTCTTGGGAACATTCTAGTTTTAAATTTATTTTTTAGGTATGAGAATTTAGAGTACTGTGCTCCATCTATTCTCACAGGCAAAATATTGGCATGTGCATTGACAGCAACAACTCCAGCTCCTTCATAAACTTTCATCAAAGACCCTGTAACAGTGATACGTCCCTCTGGGAAGATAATACACTTTTGATTCCTTTTAAGTTCAGTAATAAGTTGTTTTAGAGCCATAGGATTAGTGGGATCAATAGGATATAGTTTGACTACAGAGTTAAATATCCTTACCCACCATTTTTTAGCAATATTGGTATTGATTGCAAAAATTATTTTTTCAGGCATAAAAGCAGCTACCAATAATCCATCTAGTAATGATGTGTGATTGGCTATTAACAATACCCTCTTTCCAGCTTTTTCATAATTTTCTAGCCCAGTTACCTCTATTTTAAAGATTATAGATAGTAAACTTTGAGCTAGAGAACGTGGTAGAGCATCAGGAATAATAGTCAGAATATATATAGCTACACAGATACTAATGATTGAAAGAATCAAAAATATAGAGTCAAGTTGTAGACCGAATTTAAATAATCCACCAACTATTCCAGATAAAAGTACAATACCAAAAGCATTTAAAATATTATTTCCAGCTATTATAGTAGCTAAATATTTTTTAGGAGCTTTATTCTGTAAAAATGCATTTAGAGGTACTATATACATACCTCCAAAGAAAGCCATAAAAAATAGGATAATAGCAATCTCAATACCAGATGCTGATTTAAAAAATGGCACTGTATGAGTTATATTTTCATTGGGAATAAAATTCTTAGAGAATAAATATAAAAAATATGTTGTAATACTCATTCCAAAGGCACTAATAGGTACAAATGTAGGATGTACAGCTCCTCTCATTATTTTGTTGCAGGTAAAGGTTCCCACAGCCATTCCCAGAGAGAAAATCAGCATAAAAACAGCCACTGTATTTCTAGAAAGTCCTAAAATATTACTTGCCAAAGGATAAAGTTGTGTTAGAATAACACCTCCCAATGCAAAAAACCAAGATATACCTAAAATAGTGATATATATACTTCTAATCTCTGAAATCTTTTTAAATGTAACTTTTAAATCTTTAAATATATTAAAGTTTAATTTTAGATCTGGTCGTGGGGCTGGAGCTAAGGGGATGTACCAACTAGCAACTGCTCCAATAAATGAAGATAGTAAAAGTATACTGGCAATAAGTAGAGGTGAGTCTAATTTTGTACCAAGTATAGTACCAATGAGTATGGAAAAATAAGTTGCTCCATCAATAATGGCATTTCCTGTGATCAGTTCATTCTCCTCTAGATGTTGAGGGATCAATGAATATTTAACTGGTCCAAAAAAAGATGACTGAATACTCATTAAAAAAAGAATTAAAATTAAAAAGTAATAGAGTTTAAAATATATTAAAACTGTGGCAATAGACATTAAAATAAACTCTATAATTTTAAGATACTTAGCAATTTTACTTCTATCATATTTATCTGCAACTTGTCCAGCAGTAGCAGAGACAAGAAAGAAAGGCAGAATAAAGAGAATAGAGATAAAGTTTAAAAACAATCCCTCCTGCTTATTATTAAATGAAAGATTGTATGTGATAAAAGCTAGAATAGATGTTTTTAAAAGATTATCATCAAATGCCCCAAGTAATTGGGATATGAATAATGGTAAAAAACGTTTATTTTTTATTAACATAAATTCCTCCAAAATTAAAATCCTGATTGATTATAGATATGATAACACAATTTTATAAAAAAATAAAGTTTGCTATTTATAGTAAAAATACACTTGTAATATATAAAATTTATAGTTGTTATTAACAATTTAAATTGACATTAACAGTTAAAAAAGGATAAAATCATTGACAATATTCACAAAATATATTATTATATTAAAAATGATTAAATCAGAAAATATTGTGATGAAATTAAGAAGGGATTAATAAATTATTATAGGAGGAGAAATGTTAAAAGGAGTTTTAAAATTAGTAATTATTCTGGTGTTGGGAGTAATTATGATAGGATGTACGAATACAGAGGGTGGAACTTACGCAAGAATGAATGAGGCATACAACAGAAAAAACAATACTGAAAATAGATCTTTAATATTAGATACATTTATAGCAACAACACTATATAATCATCCAGAGATCATTCCAAGCTTTGGAAAGAGTAAGACACATAGTAGAACAAAAACAGATATAAACAGCATGTCAAATACAGTATCAAATACTAATGTATCAAACTTTGGAACAGGAAGTGTTACAACAAGTGAGAGTAGAACAACTACACATACAAGATCGAAAAGTAAAACAAAATCAGTTACTACTGGTTTTGGAATATCACCTAATTTAGATTTTTACACAAAATAAAAGAAAAATGATCCTATGTTAATAGGATCATTTTTTTCAATTAGAATGGGAACTCGTCATCATCTTCGTAAGGTATCTCTTCTACCTCTTTTACAGCTGGTTTTGCTGGAGCTGAAGAGTACTCAGGCTCATATCCTCCCATAGAATCATTTGAACCTTTAGACTCTAAAAATTCAACAGTTTCAACTAAAACATCATAAGATGTTCTCTTTTCTCCATTCATCTCAAATCTATTCATTTGAAGTCTTCCATTGACACCAACTTTTCTACCTTTTCTAAGATATTCACCAATAAGTTCAGCAGTTTTTCCAAAAGCAACACAGTTGATAAAATCAGCTTCTCCTTTAGAGAAAGGTCTATCTACTGCTAAAGAAAATCTTGAGTATGCTTTACCACTCTGTCCAAATTTTAACTCTGGGTCTCTTGTTAATCTTCCAACTAGAACAACAACATTCATATTGTTACCTCCTGTTAATTTCTATCTCTAATTAATTATAACACAAAAATAATATTAAGTCACATTATTTATTTTTTATTTTCCAGAAAAATATTAAAGCAAAAAAATGGTATTTATGATATAATAATACAGTAAAATGAAGAGAATAGGGAGGGAAAAATGAAGAAAAAAGCTGTACTTTTAGATGTAAGTGCAATAATGTATAGAGCATATTTTGCCAATATGAATTTTCGAACTAAGACAGAACCTACAGGAGCTATATATGGATTTATAAATACTTTAATGAGTATAATAAAAGAGTTTGCCCCTGATTATATAGGAGCTGCTTTTGACGTGAAAAGAGCCTCTCTAAAAAGAAGTGAGTTATATAGTGATTATAAAGCACAAAGAGAAGCTGCCCCTGAAGATTTAATACTTCAAATACCAAGAATAGAGGAGTTACTAGATTGTTACAATATCTCAAGATTCAAAATTGATGGGTATGAAGCTGATGATGTTTTAGGAACTCTTGCAAAGAATCTTTCAGCTCAAGGGGTAGAGGTTTATGTGGTGACTGGAGATAAGGACCTGTCACAGATAATAGATTCAAATATAAATGTAGCATTACTTGGTAAAGGAGAGGGAGGAGAGAGATTTAAAATAATAAGAGATGATGAAGATGTCATCAATTATTTAGGTGTACCTTCTCATAAGATTCCAGATCTTTTTGGATTGATAGGAGATTCCAGTGATGGTATTCCTGGAGTTAGAAAAATTGGACCTAAAAAAGCTATACCAATGTTGGAAAAGTATGGAGATTTAGAGGGAATATATGAAAATATAGATTCTCTTACTGAAATTCCAGGAATAGGGAAAGCATTGATAGCTAATTTAAAAGAGGATAGAGATATAGCTTTTATGAGTAGAGAGTTGGCAATAATATGCCAAGATGTTCCTTTGGAGTTTAACTTAGAGAGTTTAACTTATGGAATAGATAATGAAAAGTTATATGAACTTTTTAAAGTTTTAGAGTTTAAAGCTCTGATCAAAAAGATGGGACTTGAAAGTACAGAGGATAGTGTAGAAGAGAGTAGTGAAAAGATTCAGAGAGTATCTCAAGAGAGAAATTTCAAACTATTGGAAAATAAAGAAGATTTTAAGAGTTTTAAATCAGAGATGAAAGAGAAAAATCTTATCTCTATCTACTACACAGAGAATGGAGTAGCAATGAGTTCATATGATGGAGATTATTACTACCCTTTAAAAAATGACAGTGTTTTAGGTGAGAATATATCTTTATTTACAGAGTTTGTACCGAAGAGTGATAACTCTCTTAAAATAGAGGATATCAATGAGTTTTTTAATAGTTTCAATGGAGAAGTTATAACTTATAACTTAAAAAATCTTTTAAATAATGGGATTAAGATTGATAAGTGTGAGATGGATTTAATGCTAGCTTACCACTTGATTAGCTCACAAACAAAAGAGAGCATAGATATACCTATAGAGCAGTTAACAGGTGTACAATTGGATAACTATGTGGAAAAGTTTGGAAAAGAAAAGCCAGAAAATCTAGCTAAGGAAGAGCTTGGAAAATATCTATGTCAAAGAACTATGGGGTTATTAGAGTGTTATGACTCTTTAAAAGAGGAATTGGAATCAAAAAATTTAATGGGAATATTAAAAGAGGTAGAGATGCCATTGATTTCAATACTTTCAGCTATGGAAATAAAGGGGATAAAAATAGATCCAGATTATTTCTCAAAATATGGTGAGGAGTTAGCCTTAGCTATAGAAAAATTACAAAAAGAGATCTATAGAGAGGCTGATGAGGAGTTTAATATCAATTCACCAAAGCAGTTAGGAGAGATACTTTTCTTCAAATTGAATCTTCCACCTGTAAAGAAAACAAAAACAGGACTTTCTACAGATGAAGAGGTTTTGGAAAAGTTAAAAGCTGATGGGGCAAGTATAGCCAAATATATATTGGAATATAGAAAGCTAACAAAATTAAAAAATACCTATGTAGATGCAATTCCAAAATTGAGAGATAAAGATGATAGAATACACACTACTTTCAATCAAATTGGAACAACAACAGGTAGACTTTCATCTTCAGATCCAAATTTACAAAATATTCCTGTAAAAAGTGATGAGGGAATAAAGATTAGACAGGGGTTTGTAGCTGGAAAAGATAGTGTTTTAATGGGAATAGATTATTCACAGATAGAGTTAAGAGTATTGGCACAGATGTGTAAAGATGAGAATTTGAGATCTGCTTATCAAAATAATATGGACTTACACAGTTTAACAGCTAGAAGAATATTTGAATTGGGTGATGATGAGGAAGTTTCAAGAGAGCAGAGAACCATAGCTAAGACTATAAACTTTAGCATAATATATGGAAAGACAGCTTTTGGATTGGCCAAAGAATTGGGAATAAATCAAAAGGAAGCTGGGGAGTATATAGATAGATACTTTAATCAATATCCTAAGGTAAAGGAGTTTGAAAGAGGGATAATAGAGTTTACAGAGAAAAATGGCTATACTGAAACATATTTTGGAAGAAGAAGAATAATCGAAGGAATTAACTCTAAAAATAAAAATATAAGAAACCAAGCTGAAAGAATGGCAGTTAATAGTGTAATTCAAGGAACTGCTGCTGAGATAATAAAAAAAGTTATGATTGAATTATATAGATACTTAAAAGATAAAGAGGGAATATCACTACTTTTACAAGTTCATGACGAATTGATATTTGAAATTGAAAAAGATAAGGTTGAGACTTATAGAGAAGAGATCGAGAGAATAATGAGAACAACAGTAAAATTTGATAGTGTTCCATTGGAGATAAATACTAATATTGGAGTAAATTGGGCTGAAACAAAGTAGTAAGATAGGAGGAGAGATGTCTTACACCTATAATGTAAAACAAGAGATACTAGAGAATGAATTAGTGACAGAGATTGAGAAAAAGGCTGAACTTTCTGCTATATTTTTTAGTAAAAATGCCTTTCATAAAGATAAGATAGAGTTGAGATTAGAAAATTTGTCACTTGCAAAAAGAGTTTATAAATTCATAAAAGAGGTAACAGATTTAAGAATAGAGATTAAATACTCTATTTCAAAGAGATTAGGAGAGCATAATGTATATATAATACTTATTCCTAAGCAGAGAGGATATAGAGATTTTACTGAAACAATGAGAAGTTTTAGTGAAAAATTGATTTTGGCAAGTGAGGAGATACTTAAGGGGTTTATAAGGGGGATATTTCTCTCTTGCGGTTATATAAAAGATCCACAGAAGGAGTATGCTCTAGATTTTTTTATGGATGATGAGGAGACTGCAGATAAGTTTTATAATATACTTTTTTCTAAAAAGAAAAAGGTATTTAAAACTTTAAAAAGAAACAAACCTTTAGTCTATATAAGAAACTCAGAGGATATTATGGATATAATGGTTATGATAGGTTCTATTCAATCTTTCTTTAAATATGAAGAGACTACAATGATAAAAGACTTAAAAAATAAGACTATAAGAGAGATGAACTGGGAAGTAGCCAATGAAACTAAGACTTTAAATACTGGGAATAACCAGATAAAAATGATAAAACTTATAGATAAGGAGATGGGGCTAAACTCTCTTAGCCCTGTTTTGGAAGAGATTGCATATGTGAGATTAAAAAATCCAGAGAGCTCTCTTCAAGAGATAGCTGAAATGATAGGGATTTCAAAATCTGGAGTTAGAAATAGATTTAGGAGAATAGAGGAAATTTACAATAATCTAAAAAATGAAGAGATTGAGGAATAAGTATGAGCAAAATAAAAATAGTAAAAAATATACTAGAATTAAAGGAAAAATTGGAAAATAGCTATGTGGCAATAGGAACTTTTGATGGTGTACACTATGGACATCAACAACTTATAAAAATGGCAATAGATAGAGCTAAGAAAAATGGAGGACAAGCAGTAGTTTTTACATTTTCTAGCCACCCAATGGAGCTTATAAATAGCAAAAAAGCTCCTAAAAATATAAATACTATTGATGAAAAAGTGTATATATTAGAAGATATGGGAGTGAATTGTATAGTTTTACAGGAGTTTTCAAAGGAGTTTGCAGACTTAAAAGCTGAAGAGTTTGTGGATATATTAAAGGAAAAAGTGGGGAGTAAGGAGATCTTTGTAGGATTTAACTTCTCTTTTGGTGAGGGTGGAAAATCCAACACTAAAGATTTGATAAGATTGGGAGAGGAAAGAGGTATAGTTGTCAATGAGATCCCAGCAATATATCTAGATGAACAGCTTGTAAGCTCCACATTTCTTAGAAAAGAGGTGGAACATAGAGATATATCAGAGGTTAACAGATATTTAGGACATAGCTTCTTAATATTAGGTGAGGTAGTGCACGGTAAGAAAATAGCTAGAGAGTTGGGATTTCCGACAGCTAATGTTAAGATGGCAAAGAGAGTTTATCCTAAAAATGGGATATATGGAGCAAGAGTTAAGATAGAGGGTGAGGATTTTTATAGATATGGTGTTGTAAATATCGGTGTAAATCCTACATTAAAACCTGGAGAGAAAAGTGTTGAAGTGAATATTTTAGATTTTGATGAGTTTATATATGGAAAAATAATAGCTGTGGAACTTTTAGAGTACTTGAGAGAAGAGAAGAAGTTTGATTCAATTGAAGAGTTAAAAAGAGTCATTGGTAATGATGTAAAAGTTTGGACTGAAAAGATAAGAGAGAGAAAATGGATATAGTATTAAAAATAGATAATTTTGAGGGACCATTAGATTTACTTTTACATTTAATAGATAAGAAAAAACTAAAAATCTCAGAGATAAAAATTTCACAAATTATAGATGAATATTTAGGAATATTAAAAAATGCCCAAGAGGAGAATTTACATATAAAAGTTGAATTCTTAGTAACAGCTTCGGAGTTGTTAGAGATAAAGGCTTCAACTCTATTATCTATAAATGAAGAGGAAAATAAAGAGAAAGAGTTAAAAAGAAGATTAGAAGACTATAAACTATTTAAAGAGATAGCTGTCAAAATGGGAGAGATGGAAAATGAGTACAACATATCGTATACTAGAGGTGAAAGTAGAAAGATAATAAAAAAAGCTCCTAAAGAGTATGATATCTCAAAACTACAGGCAAGTGATCTGTACTCTGCCTATAAGAGGTATTTTGAAAAACAAGAGAGTGAGTATTTAGAGTTGGAGTTGGAGAAAAAATACACTCTAAAAGATGAGATGGATAAATTATACTTGAAACTTTACTCACAGAATAGAACCTTTGATTCGATTTTTTCTGAAGCAGAGGGAAAGATGCATTTAGTATATATATTTTTATCACTCTTAGAACTGTACAAAGAGGGAAAAGTTTTGATTGAGGGAGAAATGGTAATAAGAATAAAAGGGTAGAAAGGAGTTTTATGTTTAGAAGTGGACTTCTAGTTATGATAATCACAATGGTAAGTAGAGTTTTAGGCTTGGTAAGAGCTGGAATAATAGCTTACTATTTTGGAGCATCAGCAATGACAGATGCTTTTTTTAGTGCGTTCAAAATTAGTAATTTTTTTAGACAACTTTTGGGAGAGGGAGCTTTGGGAAGTTCCTTTATTCCACTGTATAATGAGAAAGTTGAAAGTGAAGGAGAGGAGAGAAGCAAACAGTTTATCTTCTCAGTAATAAATCTTTTATTTGTGTTCAGTACAATAATAACTATATTGATGATAGTATTTTCAGATCAGATAATTTTGGGAATAGTGAGTGGTTTTCCAGATGAAACTAAGATAATAGCTTCCAAACTTCTGAAAATAATGTCAATTTACTTTATTTTTATAAGTTTGTCAGGAATGATATGTGCAATATTGAATAACTTTAAACAGTTTGCTATTCCAGCATCCACATCTATCTTTTTCAATTTAGCAATTATTTTAGCATCTATGTATTTTGGAAAAACCTATGGAATAGATGCTCTAGCATATGGAGTTGTAGTAGGTGGACTATTGCAGTTTTTAGTTGTATTGCCATCTTTTTTTAAGATTGTTAGAGGTTACTCATTAAAGATAGATTGGAAAGATCCATATTTAAAGAAAATTTTTATAATGATCTGTCCAATGTTGGTTGGGATTGTAGCTAGACAGGTAAATACAATAGTGGACCAGATGTTTGCCTCATACTTAGCAGAGGGGGGAGTATCTGCTTTAGAAAATGCTACTAGATTATACCTATTACCTGTTGGTGTCTTCGGTGTTTCAATTTCAACAGTAATATTTCCAGCACTATCTAAGGCTATGTCAAAGAATAATTTGAAAGAGGCTACAGACAATATAGTTAAGGGATTGAATATACTGTTATTTTTGATTATTCCTTCAACAGCTGTACTTACTTTCTACGCTCCAGAGGTGATTAGGTTAACTCTTTCATATGGAAAATTTGGAGAAGAGGCTGTGAGAGTAACATCTCAAGCATTGATCTATTACTCTATAGGATTGTATTTCTATACAGCTATTTATCTGATGACAAGAGCTTTTTATAGTGTGAAAAATAGTACCTATCCAGTAAAGTTTTCAATAATTTCCATAGTTATAAATATAGTTTTAAATTTCTTGTTGATAGATATAATGGAATACAGAGGACTAGCACTATCAACTTCAATAGCTTCAGCTGTTAACTTTCTACTTCTTGTCACTGTATTTAGAAAAAAATATATCAATTTTAGTTTAAAAAAATCCTATGTATTTTTCTTAAAAACTTTGGTAGTAACTGCAATTTCATTATTATGTAGTTACAAAATAGATAATACAATCTTGAAACTACTAGTTTTCTCAGGTGTATATATGCTATTTTGGGCAAAAAGTTTATTAAAAAATAAATTGGAAGTGTTTTAATGGAAAAACAGTATAATTATAAAGTGTATACTCCTAACGAGATAGCTAAAGAAATGGTAAAAAAGGGGTTAAACCTATATTTTGAAAATGGAAAAACTTTAGAAAAATTGATGGAAATTAAAATATGTGATCTCTCTTGTGGAAGTGGGAATTTAATTATTCCTGCTTTAGAAGAGTTGATACTCATATCTAAAGAGATGACAGGTAGATATATTTATAATGAAAATTGGATAACAGGTTATGATATCAATGAAGAAGCTATAAAAGTTGCTAACCTCAAGATAAAAGAACTATTAAAAGATTATTCATTAGACGGTGAGGTCAAACTAAAAGTTCAAAATGGATTATTTGTAGAGGAAAAATTTAATGTAATTTTGGGAAATCCTCCCTACTTAGGAGAAAAGAATAATAAAGAGGTTTTTCAGAATATAAAAAATACAGAATTTGGAAAAAAATATTATGAAGGCAAAATGGATTTTTTCTACTTTTTTATAGAGAGAGCAGTAGAAAATCTTGAAGAGAATGGTGTTTTAATATATCTAACAACTAACTACTGGCTTAAGGCAGATAGTGGAAAAAAATTGAGAGAAGCTCTAAAAATAAATGGAAATTTTAAAGATATAGTTTTTTATGATAACTCTCTTTTTTCAAAGGCTAAAGGACAACACAATATTATTTTTACTTGGAGAAGAGAGAATTTAGAACAGGGTAAAGTTGATATAATACTACCAGAAAAGAGATTTTCCATAGAGAGTAGAGATATTTATGATGAAAATTCAAAAATAATCTTGGCAGATAGAGAGAGTAGAGAGTACAATGAAAGAGTAAAAAGAGTATCCAATTTTACATTGGGGGATATAGTAAATATAAACCAAGGGATAGTATCTGGATTTGATAAAGCCTTTGTTTTTGATGAGTTCAATGATGAGTTTAAAGAGAATTTAAAACCATTTTATAAAAATAAAGATGTTGGAATGTACAAAAATAATAAAAATAGTTTTTGGATTCTTTATCTAGATAGAAAAAGTAATCTAGATAACAAATTGGAAAATTATTTGAAAATATATTATGATAAACTTTCTCAGAGAAGAGAGGTACAGGAAAATCAAATAAAGTGGTGGCAACTTCAATGGGCTAGAGATGAAGAGATATTTTTAAAACCTAAGATTCTAGTGAGACAAAGATGTAAAACTAATCAATTTTCATATGATGAAGGTGAGTTTTATGGAAGTGCTGATATCTACTTTATAACAGCTAAAGATGAGAGTATAAACTTGTTTTATATCTTGGGATATATGAATTCAAGCTCTTTTTTAAAGTGGTTTAAATACAATGGAAAGACCAAAGGAAAAAACTATGAGTTTTATTCAACACCACTGAAGGAGACACCTATATATTATCCACAGGAGAGTGCTGAGATAGAGTATATAGAAAAACTTGTAAAAGAGCAGATAAAGAGTTACAAGAGTGAGATACAAGAGGAGATAGATAATTATTTTATAAAGATATTTGAATAATAAGAGAGGTGAATTAGAAGATGAATGATTCATCAAACAGAAAGAAAAAAGTAGGATTGCCACCAGGAAGTATAATTTATACAGGAGAAAATCCACAACATAGAATAAATATAGATGTAATGGCATATAACGACAGTGTCATTAAGAGAGAACTTTTTGATGAAAGAAGTGATTTGAGTAATTTAAAAGTAGATTTTAAGGGAATAACTTGGATAAATATAGATGGAATTCACGATATACCTCTTATAAAAAAGATTGGAAAACTATTTGAGTTGGATAACTTGGTAATGGAAGACCTAGTTAATAGTACACAGAGGGCAAAAGTAGAGGAGAGAGATGAGTATCTTTTCATAGTTATGAAGATGTTAAAGCTTAATCTAATATCTAAAGATATAAGTTATGAACAGGTTTCTTTCATAGTTGGTGAAGATTATCTTATCACTTTCCAAGAAACACCTGGAGATGTATTTGACTCTATTAGAGCAAGGATAGAAGCTCCAAACTCAAGAATGAGAAAGAGAAGTGTTGGTTATCTGACATATGCTATATTAGATACAATAGTTGACAACTATTTTATGATACTTGATGAAGTTGAGATAGAGATAGATAGATTGGAATCAAAAGTAATTAATGACTCTGAAAGAGAGGATTTACAAGCAATCATAACATTGAAACAGAAGGTAACTACATTGAAGAGAACGATTGGACCGATAAGAGAGTTGATTACAAGATTGCAAACAAACAGTGTAGCTGAATATTTAAATGAGGATATGAAGATATATCTGACTGACCTATCTGACCATGGTATAATAGTTCACGACACATTGGATATTTTAAACAGTAGAGTAACGGAGCTAATTCAATTATATCATTCAACTATTAGTAATGGAATGAATGAGATTATGCAAATTCTAGCAATTATATCTACAATATTTATGCCTTTGAGTTTCTTGGCAAGTCTATATGGAATGAACTTTGAATATATGCCAGAATTACAGAGTAGATATGGATATTTTATAGTTTTAGCTGTAATGTTAATATTAGTTTTAGCAATGTTAGCATACTTTAAAAAGAAAAAATGGTTATAGATCAATAAAATTAAAGGAAAAAAGTTGGAGAGACTTTTTTCCTTTTTTAGTGAGAATTTATAATAGTTTTTAGATTTTTTTATATATTTCAAAAAAACTTTCAGCTTTTTTAGAGTATTTAATGGCAATTGTAATAGGACCATCTTCAAAGAATAGTTGTTCTCCCTCTTTAGCAAAGTATAGTACCTTTAGAAATTTTGTAGAGGAAACATTGGTATTTAAAACTTCTAGATTGACCATCTGTGTGAGTTTTTTATATAGAAAATTTTGAAACTTTAGAGGATTGAGGCAGGAAGCATAGAAACTATCAATTTTTTCATACTGACTTAACTTAGATTTATTCTCAATAAAGATTTTTAACTCATCTTCAATACTACTCTCTTTATTATGATTTTTTAAAATATATTGTATTGAAGACTTTAACTCTTTAAAATCAATATAATTAAGAGAGTTATAGAGAAGATCATAGCACATCTTAAAATCTTTAATATGAGTAGCCAATATAGACATCAGTTCATTAGTCTCTTCAAGTTTAGCTTTAGATCTTTTAGTATTTATAAAAAATTCAATAGCAATTACCTTATTATTTTTAAACTCTCCACTCTTTATCTTATTGTACTCCAATAGATAGTTTGTTTTTAGATCAATCTCTTTCTTTAATTTTTTAAGGATATTTAATTCAAAATCATAAAAACGTTCATACTCCTTCAAACCCAATATTTTTTTTAACTCCTCCAATGGTATAACAATATTTTTTTCATTTTCAGTATTGATTACAAAATTATAGTAAAAGTATTTGGAGAAACTCTCTTCAAATTTTAAAATATATTTTAAGTCCAATACTCTTAAACTGTTTTGTTCAAGAATAGCTTCTTTAAATATTTTAGTTAGATTAAACTCAATATGGTTATCTTTTAAAGAGAAGGATTCGATAGGCATAAATACTCCAGCTTCCTCTTTGAATGAGTATGAAAATCCCTTCTTTATAAATCTCTCTAAAAATAGGAAATGGCTACCTTTTAGTTCAGGAATATTAAGTTCATCAAAAGTATAGAGTAGATTTTTATTTTTTAAAAGATCATCAATAATTAAATTTATAATAAAATATTCAGACTTTATATATTTAGGTATAATTTCAAAATTAATATTCATAGCTCTCTCCAAAAAAATTAAATTTTTTTTATATATTTTTTATTAAATTAGACGAAAATTAGAAAAAAATATTTTCAATATCTAATTAATAATACTATATTTACAGTGTAAAAGCAAGTAAAAAAGTTAAAATCAACGAAAACAAAACTAAAAATATTAAAATTTGACACATTTACAAAAAAATGTAATAATAGGTTGTGAAGAAACAAATAATATTTTTAGGAGGAAGTTTATATGGATAAAGTTATGTATTTTTTAGAGAAATACTTGCTACCAATAGCAGAAAAGTTAGGACAGAGTAAATATTTAAATGTGTTAAGAGATTCATTTATGTTATCATTTCCTTTGACAATATTTGGATCAATATTTATAGTAATTGCGAACTTACCATTTTTAAACTTATTAATGAGTGATGATAAACTTGCAATTTTAAAGGGAGCATTAGCACCAGCAGCAGAGAGTAGTATGTTAATGATGACAGTCTTTGTAGTAATGGGTATTGGATATTATTTGACATCATCTTACAATATAGAGGGAATATTTGGATCAGCAATTGGAGTTTCAGCTTTCTTTTTAGTTACTCCACTACAAAATGGAGGAATCTCATTAGATAGATTGGGAGCTAAAGGGATGTTCGTAGGTATGTTAGTAGGATTTGCTTCAGCAGAGATATATAGAAGAGCTGTACAAAAAGGTTGGACAATAAAGATGCCAGATAGTGTTCCACCAGCAGTAGCAAAATCATTCTCAGCTTTAGTTCCAGGATTTGTGACATTGGCAGTATTCTTAATAGTTAGAATAATATTCTCATTAACACCATTTGAAAATATACATGACTTTATATTTGTAGTAATTCAAACTCCAATGGTTAAGTTAGGTGGAGGATTAATAGCAACAGTAATTGCAATAATTTTAATACAATTACTTTGGTTCTTTGGATTACATGGACAGACAATAGTTAACTCAGTACTAGACCCTGTTTGGAATACATTATCACTACAAAACCTTGAGGCATATCAAGCAGGAAAAGAGTTACCAAACATTATAACTAAGCAATTTATAGAGACATATACAGTTGGATTAGGTGGAACAGGAATGACAATCGCAGTTGTATTTGCACTATTATTTGTTGTAAAGAGTAGACAATTGAAGGAATTAGGTAAATTAGCAGGACCTTCAGCAATATTTAACGTAAATGAACCAATTACATTTGGATTACCTATAGTAATGAATCCACTAGTATTTGTACCTTGGTTATTAGCTCCAATAGTTGTTGTGATATTCACATATATAATGATGGCAGTTGGATTAGCACCAATACCAACAGGAGTAATAGTTCCTTGGACAGTACCAGTATTCTTTAGTGGAGTATTAGCAACAAACTCAGTTATGGGTGGAGTGTTACAAATTGTAAACTGTTTTATAGTATTTATTATCTGGTTACCATTCTTAAAGGTATTAGATAGAAAAGCTTTAGAGATGGAAGCAAAACCACAAGAGGAAGATTTAGATTTAGAATTATAATTTAAAGTTAATGGAGGAGTACAGAGATGAAAAGAATTTTATTGTGTTGTTCTGCAGGGATGTCAACAAGTTTAATGGTAAATAAGATGAGAAAAGTGGCTGAAGAGCATAATGTTCCAGTGGAGATAAATGCTACAGGAATAGATAGATTTGAAGTTGAGATACAAAATTATGATGTAGTTTTATTAGGACCACAAGTTAAGTTCAAATTAAATGACTTTCAAAAAATAGCAGATCAATATGGAAAGAAAATAGCTGTAATTGATACTAAAGATTATGGAACAATGGATGGTAAAAAAGTTTTATCACAAGCTATAAAATTAATAAAAGAGAGTAACTAAGTGATAGAGTAGGTTATGAGCTATACCTTCAATGGAGGTATAGCTTTTTTATTTATAAATCCTAGTTTATAAGATTTAATTAATATTTTTTATAAAAATAATTTGACAAACAAAATAAAAGAGAGTATAATTAATTCAACAAGATAATACAAGGAGGAATAGGATGAAAACAGCAATTTTCTTTGGAAGTACAACAGGAACAACTGAAATGGTAGCAGGAAAAGTAGGAGAATTATTAGGAGCAGAGGTTTTTCCAGCTAGTGAGATTGATAAAGTTGAAGAATTTGAATTTGTTATTTTTGCAACATCTACTTGGGGAATGGGAGATCTACAAGATGAGTGGTTTGATGCTTTAGATAAATTAAAAACTAAAAATTTAACAGGTAAAAAAGTAGCACTTATCGGAGTAGGAGACCAAGAGGGATTTGGAGATACATTCGTAGATGGAATAGGAACTATTTATGAAGAGATAAAAGATATGGGAATTAATTTAGTAGGAAAAACATCAACTGATGGATATTCTTTTGGTGGTTCAAAAGCAGTAGTAGATGATGAGTTTGTAGGTCTTGTAATAGATGATAACAATCAGAGCGATCTAACAGATGAGAGAATAAATGCTTGGGTTGAGAAGGTAAAATAAAATGAGTGAACAAAAGAGAAATGAACTTGGGGTATTTTTTCATATGATGTATGAACTGAATAAAGGACTTAGAAGTTTAGCTCTTTTAACAACTACTACAGAAAATTTTGAATTGATAAAAGATAGGTTAAGTAAGTGCAACTATGAATATATCCTTGAGAATTTAAAATCTGGATATGTGAATGTCTTTTTCGGAACAAAGGAGTGTATAGATGTTTTAAAGAGATTTAAGAAGAACTCTTTAAGAGATTTTTCACCAGAGGAAGACTTTATACTTGGGGTTTTGTTAGGATATAATGTACAACAGCAGTGTAAAAGATATATTAATAGAAAAAAAGTGAGTTAAAAAATAAAGCAGTTGAACACTGCTTTATTTTTTTGATAGTCAAAATATATATAAAGATTACAAAACAATTAAATATTATTCAAAATAATTTTTTTGAAAAATCTTGAATTATTATAAAAAAAGGTGTATACTAAAAAAATAAATCAAATGGGTATAAATTATAAATAGAGGGTGATTAAATGAATAAAAAAATGCTCCCAGATTTCTATGGAATACTGGAAATACAGCACTATATCAAGGGAAGGATAAGACTTAAAGTAAACTCTCTGATAGGAGATGAAGAGAAGAGTCAAGAGTTAAAAAACAGATTAGTAGGACTGAATGGGATTGAAAGTCTATCTGTAAATCCTTTGGTGGGGAGTATTCTTGTAAAGTTTGACGAGAATCTAGTTGAACCATTAACTTTGATTGGAGCAATCTTAAATATTTTAGATTTAGAAGAGGAAGTATTCACTAAAAGAGAGGGAAAAATATTTTCTGGAATGAAGGAGATTGTTGAAAGTGTAGATTTTGCAATCTACAATAAAACAAAAGGAATATTGGATCTAAAAAGTGTAATCGCTCTTTTATTTATAATTAATGGAATAAAAAAAGTAAGACAAAATCCAATAATGCCTAATGGAGTTAATCTACTATGGTGGGGATTTAATATAGTATCTAAAGGAGGAGGAAAATAGTGAACGGTCTTTTAAAAACAGCATTTCTATATTTTAATAAGATAAAGGTTGTACATAGCATACCAGGAAGACTGAGACTACAGATTCCAGGATTGGATAAGGTACCTGAGGATATGAAAAAATATGAACACTATACAACTAGTATAATAAAGTTAGAAAATGGAATTGAGGAGATAACTTACTCATATGTTACAAGTAAGATTCTTGTAAAATATAATCCACAACTGACTAATGAAAAGAAGATAGTTGAGTGGTTAAATTTTGTATGGAAGAAAATAGTTGATAATGAAGATGTGTACAAAAATATGTCTGTGAAAGAGATAGAGGAAAATCTAGATAAATTTTATGAGATTCTTTATAAAGAATTAAAGAAAGGAAGATAGTATGAAAGGAAGAACTAATAGTCATCTTTTATATTGTGAAGTAATACATAAGATAAGAGGAAGGGTTCGTATAAAATCTAGAGCTTTAAAATTCTTGGGAAGATTAAAAAATGAAATAGAGAAACAGCTAGAGCAGGTAAGATATATAGAGAGTGCAAAAATAAGTGCAGTGACAGGAACAGTAGTAATATATTTTGATGACATAAGTGTCACTGATGACAACTTAATATCTCTTATCCAAAATACTTTGAATGTATATCTTGTTGAGATTTATAGAAATGAGAGAACAGAGAGCAGTAAAAATATTGTAATTGAGAGAAAATTACAAGAGGAGTCGCCAGAGGAGATTATCAAAAAAATAGGTGCTGCCAGTGTAATGTTAGTTTATAACTTTTTTAAGAAAGCACCTCTAACACCAGTAGCTGGAATAAGAAGATTTTTAAATCCTAATACTCTTGGAGTGATGTCACTAGCAGCTCCAGTAATATCTAATGGATTGGGAAGCTTAATAAAAAATAAGAGACCAAATGCAGATACACTGAGTTCAAGTGCTATAATAAGTAGCTTACTTTTAGGAAAAGAGAAAACAGCTTTAACAATTATGATAATGGAAGAGTTTGCAGAGCTTCTGACTGTTTATACAATGAAGAAAACAAGAGGGGCTATAAAAGATATGCTAAGTGTTGGAGAAAACTATGTATGGAAGGTAATGGAAAATGGTAGTATCCAAAAAGTAGCAATAGAAGAGATTGATAAGGGAGATAAGATAGTAGTTCAAACAGGAGAAAAGATAAGTGTTGATGGAACTATTATAAAAGGTGAAGCTTATATAGATCAGTCTTCTATAACAGGTGAATATATGCCTATAACTAAAAAGGTTGGAGAAAATGTATTTGCTGGAACTATTATAAAAAATGGAAATATAACAATAGAAGCTGAAAAAGTAGGAGATGAAAGAACAGTTTCGAGAATTATAAAATTAGTTGAAGATGCTAATTTTAATAAGGCACAGATACAAAACTATGCTGATAATTTTTCGGCACAACTAATACCATTAAACTTCTTGTTGGCTGCAATAGTTTATGGAACAACTAAAAATATTCAAAAAGCAATGAGTATGCTTGTGATAGATTACTCTTGTGGAATAAGATTATCAACAGCAGCAGCTTTTTCTGCAGCAATAAATACAGCGGCAAAAAATGGAATCTTAATCAAGGGAAGTAACTATATTGAAGAGATATCTAAAGCAGATACAATAATTTTTGATAAGACTGGAACAATAACAGAGGGTAGACCTAGTGTACAGACAATAAAAGTTTTAGATAAAGAGTTAACTGAAAATAGAATGTTAACTTATGCAGCAGCAGCAGAAGAGACTTCAACACATCCATTGGCAGTAGCAATTTTAAATGAGATAAAGGATAGAGGACTTGAGATACCTACTCATAGTGAGAATAAAGTTATTGTTGCTAGAGGAATAGAGACTACAATTGAAGAGAGTATAGTTAGAGTTGGTAGTAAGAAATTTATGGAGGAGAATGGAATCTCTACTGAAGAGTTTAACGATGAGGTAAAGGTAATTTTAGGTAGAGGAGAAATTCTTATCTATATAGCAAAAGATAGCAAATTAATAGGACTTATAGGTGTTACTGACCCACCTAGAGAGAATATTAAGAAGACAATTAATAGACTTAGAGGACAGGGAATTGACGAGATAGTATTATTGACTGGAGACTTGGAACAACAAGCTCAAACAATAGCATCAAGAATGTCAATAGATAGTTATGAGTCAGAGTTATTACCAGAGGATAAGGCTAAGAACATATTGGCACTTCAATCTAGAGGAAGCAATGTAATAATGATAGGAGATGGAATAAATGATGCACCAGCTCTTTCATATGCAAATATAGGAGTGGCATTGGGAAGTACTAGAACTGATGTGGCTATGGAGGCAGCAGATATAACAATTACAAAAGATGATCCACTATTGGTACCAGAGGTAATTGGACTATCTAAAAAAACTGTAAAAACAATAAAAGAAAACTTTGCAATGGCAATTGGTATTAACTCATTTGCATTAGTATTAGGTGCTACAGGAATATTACCAGCAATATATAGTTCTGTTATGCACAATATGACAACAATATTAGTTGTAGGAAATTCTTTAAAACTTTTAAAATATAAATTAAAAAATTAAGGAGAGATTGATGAAAAAACTCAATGTAACATTGATACATAAGTTACCTAACAGAGTCAGATTAAAATTATCTGAACCAATTAAATGTTTTGAGACATTTAAATATAATGTTACTAAGGATAACGAATGTATAGAATTAAGATACAGTCCAGTTACTAAGAGTGTAGTAGCAACTTTTAATCCTGAAAAAATAAATTTGCAGGAGATTATCTATAAGATATTGACAGCTTTTTCCATTGAAAATGGAATGATGCCAATAAAACTATTAGATGGAGTGGAGCAAAAAGCCATAGAGAGTTTTGCAATCTATTCAGGAGCATCTATTGTAATGTCAGGAATCAATATGTTATGGAATAAGGGAGATAATAGATTACAGAATATAATGAACTGGTTTTCTATATCTTTAACTTCAGCAGCAATATTAGAACATGCTTGTATTGAGACAAATAGAAAAGGTGTATTTGATTTAGAGATTTTACCAGCTATGTATTTGATAAAATCATTTTTAAATACTCCAAAACTTTCAATAGTAGCTATGATTTGGTTAACAACATTTGGTAGACACCTAATCTCGACAAATAATGAAGCTAAAGAGGTTAAATTTTTTAGAATAAAAAATAAACAGGAAGATAAAGACTACTATATAGCCAATGTATCTGAAGACAATAGTATAGATAATATAGGAGATTTAATTTATCACATATTTTTTAGAAAACATAAAAATACATCAAAAAGTACAGAAAAGTATATAACAATAAATAAATAATAGGAGGTATAGCCATGTTCGGATTTGGATTTGGTGGAAATGGAAATGTAACAAAAGCTCATGTAGTGGGAGCAGCAGTAGGAATAGGAGTAACAGTAGCAGGATACTACCTATACAAAAAAAATAAAGCAAAGGTAGATGCTTTCTTAAGAACTCAAGGAATCAATATCAAAACTTGTGATACTGTAAACTATGAGGATATGTCTGTAGAAGCTTTAACAGAAACAAAAGAGCATATTGAAGATATATTAGCTGAAAGAGAATTAAATGGAGCTACTTGTGAAGCTTGTGAAATAGCAGAAGCAAAATAGTTATAAAAGGTTGAATTGAGAGATACTATTTTTCTAAATTTTAGAAAATAGTATCTCTTTTTTTATATAAATTATATAAAAATTTTCTTTTCTTATTTAAATATAGTGTTGTATAATTAAATATAACATATTAAGGGAGAAGCAGTATGAGAGATAGAAAAAAAGATTTTGGGTTAGCAATTATAATAATAGTGTTAATAGTGGTATTTGTATCAGGAATCGTATACTTTGGAATAAAATCAATGGGTGGGAAGATAAAAGTTGAGGAAAAAAGTAGTGAAATTTTAAAAATAAGGAAAGAAGTAGGTGGAGTTGTAGCCGAACTTAATAAAAAGTTAGATAAGATAAGTAATGGTGATGTTATTCCAGAAAAACATAAAAAAATACTGGAGATGAAAAAAGAGGCTCAAAGAGAGAATAATGTTACTAAGCCAAAGAAAGTAGTGAAGGCATATAAAAAAAATGGAGTGGAGTATGAATACTATAGTGATGGAACTGTAAAAAGTGAAAAAAATTATATAGATGGATTAAAAGATGGGCGAGAGATAGAGTACTATAGTAATGGAAAGATAAAGAGAGAGATAAACTATATAAATGGATTAAAAAATGGAAAGGAAGCTCAATATTATCCAAATGGAATTATAGCTAAAGAGATAAATTATGACAGTGGAATAAAGAATGGAAAGTTTTATGAAAACTATGAGAACGGAAATGTAAAGATAGCTGGAGAGTATAATTCAGATAAGTTGGATAAAAAATTTATAAGATATAATAGTAGTGGACAAAAAGAGGTTGAAATAAACTATAATTTAGGGAAAAAAGAGGGGAAAAGTATAGAGTATATAGGTGGAAGAGTATTATCCGAGGTGGAGTATAAAAATGATATGAGAGAGGGATATTACTATTTAAACAACTATAATGGTGGTTTGGAGCTAGAGGGAAACTTTGTAAATAATAAGAAAGCAGGGGTATGGAAAAGATACAATAGAGCTAGAAAGTTGATTTCAGAGGAAAACTACCAAGAGGGAGTTTTGAATGGAGTCTACTCAAATTACTATGAGAATGGAAATATAAAAGAAAATGGAAATTATAGAGATGGATATCTAGATGGATATGTCAATATTTATAATGAGAATGGAGAACTTTTAAGAAAAATTAATTATATCAGAGGTCAAAAAGAGGGAAAAGTTGAAAATTACTATTCAGATGGAAAAATTTTAAGTGAGGAAAATTATAGAAACAATCTACTTAATGGTGAGTATAAAGAGTACAGTAGAGATGGTAAGATAGTGACACTGGGTATCTATGTAAATGGATTTAGAAGTGGTGAGTGGAGGAGATATGATGAAGTTGGAAAAAATGTAGATATCTATAGCTATAATGAAAATGGAGAGTTAGACGGAAAAATAATCAACTATATTCCAACAGATTTTTCAAGAAAATCATATTTTAAAAAGGAAACAGAGTTTAAAAATGGTATTTTAGATGGAAATTATATAATGTATGATACAAAGAATAGGGTTTCTGAAAAAGGTTTCTATAAAAATAATGAAAAAGATGGAAAATGGGTAAATTATGTTGATGGAATGATAGTTTCAGAGGAGAACTATCTAGATGGAAAAAGAGATGGATTACAGAGATATTACTATACAAATGGAAAAGTTAGTGAAGAGTATCTGTATAAAAACGGAAAAGAGATTGAGGCTAGAGCTTACTCTTTAGATGGTAAATTAACTTATGAGAAGAGATAGAGATATATAGGTGAGATATCAAAAGAGTGTATAAAATTAAGAAGTTGATTAACAGAAAAGCTAATCAACTTCTTTTTATAATCTAGAGAGTGTAAATAATTTTGTATTGCTCTTAGAAGAACTCTCCATTGTCACAGTAGTTTTCTCCTTGTAATGGGAAGAAAATTACACAACAATCCTTATTTCCATTGATTTTTTTGATGAATTTAGTTATAAAATCAGCAACCTGTTTTTTAACTTCTGGTGTTCTTTCAAACCAGAAAAGTTCAACAAAAGTATATCCTTCAACAATCTTTCCATCAAAAATATATTCAGTGTCAATATGCTCAATAGTGAACCAAGTTCTATCGCATTTTACTATGTCAGTAAGTCCATCTATAAGCTCCTTGCTGTTTTCAATAATTGGCTCTTTAGCCATACCTCTAATTTTTAAATGTGGCATATATCCTCCTAATAATATTTATAAATTTTCCTTTTCAGGAATTAAAGTTACATCAATATAGTTGTTTAAATTGATTGCTTCTCTATTGACTTTCCATAGATTCTCTCTATTCATAAGAGTTTTATACTCAGTTGGAGTAGCAATCTTATAATTTGGAACAGTTATATCTTGATATAGATAGTTAAACCAGAAATAATTCTCTTTTACCTCTGTATTATACGATAATTCATAGTTTTTTACAACACTATTAATCTTTTTATTATCAATATCTTTGTATAGTAGATTATTTAAAGTTTTAAAAACAGCATCTTTTATCTCATCAACTCTTGAGGTGTCACAACTATATGCAATAATCATCTTGTTTTCTCCATAGTAATTAGGTGATAGTAGAGTTTTTGATGAGATAGAGTAAACACCACCAATTTTTTCTCTGATCTCCTCAATAAGAGCTATATCCAAGATCTGTGAAAATCCATTGTAAAGAGTCTTTTCAAAATAACCATATTGAGAGTTATATGGAAAGATCAGAGTGACAGTTGCTTTTTTATCTACACCTTTAATAATATCTTTTTTTACAATGTCCTTAGGAATATTTAAATCCAATGGTTTTACAGTGTTAGACTCCTTTTTACTAGGAAGAGAGGCAACAAATTTTTTCAGATTATCTTCTAAAGTTAATGTATCAAATGAACCTACCACAATTAGATTATAATCAGAAAAATTACTAAATTTTTTCTTGTACTCTTTTAAAAGATTATCCTTGCTTAGATAATTGAGATCTTTAAGAGTTAAAGGTGCTCTTCTAGGGTTATTACCACTGTAAAGTTTATTAATCTCATCTCTATATACAGCTCTTGGCGAGTTATTTCTACTTAAAATACTCTCTTTTAGCTCTTCAAGAGAGTTACTATAGATTGTGTCATCAACCTTAGGTTGGTATATTAAGTAGTTCATATATTCAAGTGCTGTTTCAAGATTAGCTCTATCTGTTGTAATTAAAAATCCTTGTTCATAGTCGTTGATATAAGAGGAGATAGAGAAATTTTTTCCTTTCATAAAAGTCTCAATATCTTTAGGATTAAGATTTCCTACTCCAGATCTTTCAATTACCATAGGTGCAATAAGAGAGTTTATAAATCCAGAGTAATCCTCATTAGAGCTCCCCTCTTTTTTAAATAGTTTAATTAAAATTTTGTCCTTATCAAAGTCAGTTTTTTTACTATAGACTTTGATACCATTTGAAAGAGTATACTCCCCACTATTTTGTTTAGTTATTGTTCCAGCAGTTGTTTCTATTGGTAGAAGTTTAACTGGTTGTATGGAAAAATCAAAGTTTTCTTTAGATGACTTACTACTATTTATAATATTTTTTAGGGCTATATCATCAATTTTTCCCTGCTCAGTACTAGTTGTTAAAAAGTAAAGAGAATCTTTTTGAAAAATCTCACTTGCTCTACTATTTAATTCAGAGATATTAATTGAGTCAAGTAATTTAGAGTAGATAGCAAACTCTTGATCAATATCTAAAAAACTTTCATCAGACATAATATGCTCAACTAAAGAGTCAGCGTAGTTATCATGAGTGATACTATCTTTATTGGCTAAGATATTTTTATAGTTATTTAAAAGATTTTCTTTTTCTAACTGAAGCTCATATTCAGTGACACCATTTTTAGAGATAGATTTGAAAAACTGATTAAATAGTGTAATTCCCTCTTCAAGTCTATCATTTTTTATCACAGTGGCAGAGGTAAAAATATCTCTAGAGTTACTAATATCATATTTGTAGACTATAGATTCCAAAAGTGGAGTATTACTATTTTTTTGAAGATTGGATAATCTTGTGTTAATAATATTAAAAAGAAGTTGATCAACAATAAATTTTTTCATTGATTCTTCACTATTGATGACATCTCTATCTAAAATTTTTGTAATAGAGAATGAATTATATCTTATCTCATCATCAGAGAAAGTTATGAATTTATTTTTTAAATCTTTAATCTCATACTCTTTAGGAATAGAACCTTTAACCATACTATTGTAGTTAAAATATTTTTTTATGTACTCTTCTACCTTTTTTACATCAAAATCACCAACTGCTACAACAGATATATTCTCAGGCTGATACCATTTTTGATAAAAACCTTTAAGTAGCTCTCTGTTAGCTCCATTGATTATTTTAGGTAGACCAATTGGGAATCTGTCATAGTATCTTGAGCCTTCAAAAATAGCTTTTTTTTGGACATCTCCAAGACGTTGCTCCAAGCCTTGACTCAATCTCCATTCCTCAATTACAATTTTTTTCTCATTTTCTACCTCTTGAGAGTCTAAAGTAGCTTCACTTGCCCACTCTCTTAGTACTTCAAAACCATTTTCCAACTCTTTAGGAGTAGTGGGAACAAGAAGTTTATAGACTGTTCTATCAAAAGATGTATAGGCATTCAAATCTCCACCAAAGCTCAAACCAATAGATTGTAGATATTTAATCAATTCATTTTTTTCAAATTTATTAGTACCATTAAATGCCATATGCTCCATGAAGTGTGCTATTCCCTGTTCGTTGTCCTCTTCCATTAATGAACCTGTTTTAACAACTAAATTTAATAGTGCTTTGTTCTCTGGTTTGCTATTTTTATAGATATAGTAGTGTATACCATTTTCTAATTTTCCTGAAACTAAGTTTTTACTATCTTCTAATTGTATAGCAAAACTGAGTAAAGAAAAACTTAAAAATAAAATAAAAATTATAAAATTTCTTAAAAATTTCATAGCTTCCTCCTAATTTGTTGTAGTATTTATTTCTAAAATATTTTAACATATTTTAAAATAGAAAGCTATTAAGATATTCCAAAGTAAACTATATGCAGATTATAGAATAAAATTTCTAGAGATATTTTTATAAAAATGATATAATTAGAATGAAGAATATATATTTTGAAGGGAGAGAAGATGAATTTTAGAGTTGTTTTAATACACGGATTTAATCAAAGTTATAGAGATATGATACCTCTTCAAGAACACCTTGAATTATTGGGATATAGAGTTGAAAATCTAAATTTTCCATTGACATTTCCAGATATAAAGTTTTCTCAAGAGATGTTAAAAAACTTTTTATTAGATTTAAAATATAGTGGGCTTAGTGAAAAAGAGGAGATTGTTTTAGTGGGATATGATCTTGGGGGAAAACTAATAGCTAGTACTTTAAAAGATGAGAAGGTTAAAGGAATAGTGGATAAGATAATACTTATAGCAGCACCTTTGAGGGATTCTGTGATACACAGAAGAATGAAGAGAGTTTTTCCACTATTAGATAAAATATTTAAACCCTTGGCACTTTTAAATAAAAAGAATAGTATTGAATTAGATGAGTCAATACAAGTAGGAGTAATAATTGGGACAGAGCCATATGGAATATTCTCTAGATGGTTAGGAGAGTATAGTGATGGAGTAGTAAATTATAAAGAGTGTCTGTATGGAAAAGCCAAAGAAGTTTTAAAAATCCCATTGATTCATAAAGAGATACATAAAAAAATGGGAACAGCAAGATATGTAAATAATTTTATTTCAAAAGGTGTTTTTAGAACTGAATAGGAGGGATTAATTATGGAAAAAGAGATTAAAAATTATGTTGAACTGATTATAAGAAAAGGGATAAATATACAAAAAGGACAGATTTTAGTAGTTAACTCTCCAGTTGAGACTTATGATTTTACTAGACAGGTTGTAAATGAAGCCTATAAACAGGGTGCTGGTGAAGTTGTTGTGCATTGGAATGATGAGGTATGTGGAAAGTATAGATATCTATATGGAGATGATGAAATTTTTGATATTTTTCCAGATTGGCAAAAGGAGTCATTGGAGTACTATAGAAAAAAAGGGGCTGCCTTTCTAAGTATCTATGCAAATGATCCAGATATTTTAAAAGATGTTGATGCTGATAGAGTAGCAAGACAGCAAAAAGCTAAGAGTATAGCTCTTAAAGAGTATTATGAAAATGTTATGGGAAATAGTAATCAATGGTCAGTTGTTTCTGTACCAACACAAGCTTGGGCAAATAGAGTTTTCCCAGAGTTAAAAGATGAGTATGCAATGTCAGAACTATGGAAATTAATATTGAATATAGTTAGAGCTGATAAAGAAAATCCAATACTAGAGTGGGAAAAACATCTCAATAACTTGAAAGAGAGAACAGCATTTTTAAATGATAAAAAATTTAAAAAGTTAATCTATAAAAATTCAAAGGGAACAAACTTAGAGATAGAATTGCCAGAGAACCATAGATGGATAAGTGGAGGAGAGGAGTCGAAATCTGGAGTTTATTTTGTAGCGAATATTCCAACTGAGGAGATATTTACAATGCCACATAGAGATAAAGTAAATGGTATAGTGGTTAGTAGTAAACCTCTAATCTATGGTGGCAATACAATTAATCAATTTAGATTAAAATTTGTAAACGGAAAAGTAGTGGAGTATTCAGCTGAAGTGGGAGAGGAGATCTTAGGAAAATTATTAAACACAGATGAAAGTTCGAGTTATCTAGGAGAGGTAGCCTTAGTAGAGTATAACTCACCAATATCTAATTCAAGAAAAATTTTCTATAATACTTTATATGATGAAAATGCTTCAAGTCACTTAGCTTTAGGTGGTGCATACCCAGTGTGTATAGAGGGAAGTGAAAATCTTTCTGAGGAGGAGTTAAAAGAGAGAGGAATGAATATCTCTTTAGTTCACGAAGACTTTATGATAGGAACAGAGGATATGGAGATAATAGGTGTAGATTCTCAAGGAAATGAGATCACAATAATGAAAGATGGAAATTTTGCCTTTACTATTTAATAGAAAAGGAATATAATATAGTTCCTTGGCAGGGGAGTGTATAACTCAAAATAAGCTGTTGCACCAGTTGCAACAGCTTATTTCTATATCTTAACTATTTTATAAATTATCTTTTCTTTAATAAAGATTTACCAGGTATTCCAGGTTTTGTCATCTCAAATGGATTTAAGATAATATCCAAATCCTCTTTTGATAATAATCCTCTCTGTAAAACAATCTCAGCAACAGGTACACCAGTTTTTATAGATTCTTTAGCTATTTCAGCAGCATTTTTATAACCAATATGTGGGTTTAATGCTGTAATTATACCAACACTTCTATCTACCCAATATTTACAGTTAGTTTCTTGTGCTGATATACCTTTTAAACAGTTTTCTATAAATGTAACTATACCATTTTTTAGGATCTCTATTGATTGGAATATATTGAAGAATAAAACAGGTTCAAAAACGTTTAATTCTAATTGTCCAGCTTCAGCAGCTTTTGTAATAGTGATGTCATTACCAAAAATTTGGAAACAAACTTGGTTTAAAACTTCTGGAATAACAGGGTTTACCTTACCAGGCATAATAGATGAACCAGGTTGTTGTTGTGGAAGTAGTATCTCAGCAAGACCAGCTTTTGGTCCAGATGCCATAAGTCTTATGTCGTTAGCTGTTTTAGATAGGTTAACAGCACAAGTTTTTAGTGCTGATGATAACCAAACAAAACTATCAAGGTTTCTAGTTCCGTCTACAAGATCAGCAGATTGTTTGAAATCAAATCCAGTAACTTCTGAAAGTATTCTAACAACATTTTTAACATACTCCACATCAGCATTGATACCAGTACCAACAGCAGTAGCTCCCATATTAACATAAGTAAGCTCCTCAACTGCAGCAGATATTCTTTTAATATCTCTAAGAACAGGTTGAGAGAAAGCTCTAAACTCTTGTCCTAGTCTTATAGGTACAGCATCTTGAAGGTGTGTTCTTCCCATTTTTATAACATGATCAAACTCATCTCCCTTAGCTTGTAAAGTATCATATAGATATTGTAAATCAACAAGTAGATCTTTTATTAAAAGCTGAACAGTTAATTTACCAGCAGTAGGAACAACGTCATTAGTAGATTGTCCATAGTTAACATGATCATTAGGGTGACATTTATCATATTTTCCTAACTCTCCACCTAAAATTTCATTAGCTCTATTAGCTATAACTTCGTTCATATTCATATTCATTGATGTTCCAGCTCCACCTTGGATAACATCAGTAATAAATTGATCTCTAAATTTTCCACTAATAATCTCTTCAGCAGCTTGTATCATTGCTCTTTCTACATCTTCAGAGATAACTCCAGCTTCAAAGTTTGCTCTTGATGTAGCTTTTTTAACATAAGCAAGTGCAGTGATAAATGTATCATTTAATCCATACCCTGTAATATGAAAATTATTTTTTCCTCTTAGTGATTGTACTCCGTAGTAAGCATCAACAGGAACTTGTAGTGTACCAATTGAGTCGCTTTCTAATCTATATTTTTCCATTCTAATCTCCTCCAACTTTTAGAAAATTTCCTATATATTATTATCATACTTTCATTTTGATCTTTTTTCAACCGAAAAATATGATTTTAGTTTCAAAAAATATATTAAAATATTATTGTTGGATATATTCATTAAATAATAATATATAAAATTAATAATTTTAAAAATAAAAATGAAAAATTTCAATAAAATAAAAATAAATTATCAAAAAAATTTTTTAAAAAATGTTTGAAAAATAGCTTATATTGTTTCAAATAAGGGAAAAATAAAAAACTTTTTTCAAAGAAAATAGTATTGAATTATAAAAATTATAAATAGTGAAAAAATATTTTCAAATATAATTTCAACGAAAATAAAGATCAAATAATAACCAAAATTTTATGTGAGAAGATAAAAAAAACATAATTTTGGATAAAAATTACCAAAATTATGTTTTAAATTTAGTTTAGATATTCTGAAAATATAGAAAATTTAATTGCTTCAATTGAAATATCAATATTACTTGTAATTTTAATTTTCAAGATATCGTTCTTATCAATTAGAGATTTAATAGTGTGATTGAATATAGCGTGGAAGTTTCTTTTACCAACTGGTAAAATCTTATTGACATAGTTATCTATCTTAAGTTGCTCAATAGCCACACAGTTATCTCCAGTAATAGTGACAGATATATTTCCTTCTCTATTAGGATCTTTTCTAGTGATGTTTTTAACTCTTATAACAACTTCTATCAAATCCTCTTTTTTTAAGGAGTTTGGAATAGTAACCTCTGTTTCATAAGTTCTATAGTCATTAGTTCTAAATTTATCACATATAAAATTGTATTGATTGATAGTTTGCTCTCCACAAATATCTATTTGCATAAGTTTTTTAATCTCTTCTACAGGAAGTTTTTTTCCTAAAAGATACATCAGTTTTGTAACAGCAGCCTCAGGTGTTAGATCTACACCACTTATTACACCAGCATCAGTAAGTTTAGCACTAGCTTCATAGAGTCCCATTTTAACAAAACCTCTACTACATTGTGTAATATCTACAATGACTATTCCTTTTGAGGAGATATATTTTAAAACATCTAAAAACTCTTTGTTTGTAGGTGCATTTCCATTTCCAAAAGTTTTTAATATAACTCCCTTTATATTGATTGTTTCAAATATACTTTTTAAATAGCTTGGATTTAACCCTGGAAATAATTCAAGAATGACTACTTCATTATTTATGACAGGATCTATATAAAATTTTTCAGAAGATAGAGGTAAGATTCTATCTTTTATAACTCTAATATCTGCCCCTACCTCTGCAATAGCAGGATAGTTAGGAGAGGCAAAACCAAAGTAATTAGTAGCATCAATCTTTCTAGATCTATTTCCTCTCAAGAGTGTATCCCTAAAAAATATACAAACTTCTGGAACAAGTTTTACTCCATAGATCTCATTTCCAGCAATATGTATAGCAGTTATCAGATTTTGTAAAGCATCACTCCTAGAGAATTGAAGTGGTACTTGAGATCCTGTTAAGACAACAGGTTTATTTAGATTTTTTAGCATGAAAGACAGGGCTGATGCAGTAAAAGCCATAGTATCAGTACCGTGTAAAATAACGAATCCACGATATTCATCATAGTGTTTACCTATGAATTTAGCTAGATCCACCCAGATATCAGGAGACATATCTGAAGAATCTATAAGAGGATCAAATTGATAGTAATCAGTAGAATATCTATTCAAAATAGGATGCTCTTTAGTAATCTCATTCCAATCATTGGCAGGACGAAGAGGACTACTACTATCATTTTCATCACTATGGACCATTCCTATAGTTCCTCCAGTGTTAATTATCATTATTTTATCTAACATAACTCCTCCATTATCTTATTATTATTTTATTTGAGACAGAGTTAACATCTTCACAACCTGTTAGTATCATAGCTTGAACAAGTTGATTTTTTAAAGTGTTTACTATTGTTGTAACTCCCTCTTTTCTTCCCCCAATAGATCCCCAGATAAGAGGTCTTCCCACTAGAACACCTTTAGCACCTAAGGCAAGGTATTTTAGAATGTCAACTCCCTCTCTAACTGAACCATCAGCTAAAATAGTTAGTTTATCCCCAACTGCTTTAACAATATCTTCTAAAACTTCACAACTACTTTGACAATAGTCTAAAACTCTTCCACCATGATTAGAGACAACAATAGTGTCAACTCCAGCTTCAGCACAAGCAAGTGCATCCTCTACACACATAATACCTTTAGCAATAAATGGAAGTTTTGTAGAGTTTACTAGCTCTTTTAGTTCAGAGATAGATTTAGGACCAACAGGTTGTCCAAATAGTTTCATTGTAACTAAACCAGCACCATCCAAGTCAACTCCTACAGCAATAGCACCAGCTTCCTCAGCCATTCTTATTCTCTTTATTATCTCCTCATTACTTCTAGGTTTGATAATTGCTACTCCATAACCATTAGCTTTTTTTATAGCTTTTAATCCAAATTCAAAGCAAGTTGGATCTCCAGTATCTCCAATCATACCGATAGTACCAGCTTCTAAACATCCAAGAATTACATCTTCACAGTATTCTTCTTCAGTAACTCCACCACCCATATTAAATTTAGTACCTGTAATTGGAGCACCTAATACTGGGAAATCAATCTCTTTTCCCCAAAGGGTAGTTTTTAAAATAGGATCCTTAGCATTATGAATTGTCTTTAGAATTAAGTTGATCTCTTTTAGTTTAGTGTAGTTTCTTTTGAAAGATGATGCACTTCCTGTTCCACCCATTCCAGGAACTTTTCCAGCACACCATACCCCATCACATACCTTACACAAGTTACAAAATCCTTTCATTTTCTCTTTAGCGTTTTCTTTTAAAGTATTTAATTCCAATTGAATTCACCACCATTTTGTTATTAATTCTCTAAATTTATGATATATCATTATAATTACAATGTCAATTGAAATAGAACAAATTAATAAAAAGTTGATATAGAAATTTAAAAAATATTGACAAAAAATGTAAAATAAAGTAATCTATGGATAATAAGAGAATTTTTTTTAATACAAATTAAGAGAGGGTGGAAGAAACATGACAAGTAAAACTGTTGAAATCACAAATGAAACTGGATTACATACTAGACCAGGAAACGAGTTTGTAAGCTTAGCAAAAACTTTTTCTTCTCAAATAGAAGTTGAAAATGAAGCTGGAAAGAAAGTAAAAGGGACTTCTCTTTTAAAATTACTTTCATTAGGAATTAAAAAAGGAACTAAAGTGACTGTATATGCTGAAGGAGCCGACGAAGCTGAGGCAGTTGAAAAATTAGGAGACCTTCTAGCAAACTTAAAAGACTAATTTCACTACAGAAGGTACTTTTTATAAGTACCTTCTTTTTTATGAAAAAATAATTGACAATGATTGTGAGGGAAAAAATATGAGTAAAATAGTTAAGGGTATTGAAGCATCTCCTGGAATAGCAATTGGAAAGATATTTCTATATAAAGAAGCAGAAGTAACTATTGATGATAAGAGAAAATGCGATTCTGATTGTGAAAAAGAGAGATTATTAAACGGTAGAGAAAAATCAAAAGAGCAATTACTAAAAATCAGAGAAAAAACAGCTCAAAAATTAGGTGAGGATAAAGCTGCAATATTTGATGGACATATAACTTTATTAGAAGATGAGGATCTATTTGATGAAGTAGTAGAGATCATAGATGATGAAGAGATAAGTGCTGAAGCAGCATTACAAAGAGGAATAGATGAGTATTGTGAAATGCTTGCTAACTTAGAAGATGAGTACCTAAGAGAGAGAGCTGCAGACTTAAGAGATATCGGTAAGAGATGGATATACAACGTAGCAGGTGTAGAGATATTAGATTTAGGATCACTACCACCTAATACAGTAATAGCAGCAAAAGATTTAACACCTTCAGATACTGCTCAAATTGATCTACAAAATGTAGTAGCTTTCATAACTGAAATTGGAGGAAAAACTGCCCACTCTTCAATTATGGCTAGATCATTAGAGTTACCTGCAGTAGTAGGAACTGGAAATATTTGTTCATTAGTTAACAGTGGAGATACTGTTATAGTAGATGCTTTAAAAGGTGATATAGTAATAAATCCAACTGAGGAAGAGATTGCAAAATATCAAGAGAAGAGAGAAAACTTCTTTGCTGAAAAAGAGCTTTTAAAGCAATTAAAAGATAAAGAAGCTGTATCAAAAGATGGAATAAAAGTTGGAGCTTGGGGAAATATAGGTTCTCCAAAAGATATAGAGGGATTATTAAGAAATGGAGCAAAGGGAATAGGATTATATAGAACTGAATTCCTTTTCATGAATAATGATAGATTCCCAACTGAAGATGAGCAATTTGAAGCTTATAAGATAGTTGCTGAAAAGATGGAAGGAAAGCCAGTAACTATAAGAACTATGGATATAGGTGGAGATAAGTCTCTTCCATATATGCAATTACCAAAAGAGGAGAACCCATTCCTTGGATGGAGAGCAATCAGAGTATGTCTAGATAGAACAGAGATCTTAAAAACTCAATTTAGAGCTTTATTAAGAGCTTCAGCTTTCGGATATATTAAAATAATGCTTCCTATGATTATGGATATTACAGAGATAAGAAGAGCTAGAGCTATACTAGAAGAGTGTAAAGCTGAATTAAGAGAAGAGGGAGCTAAGTTTGATGAAAATATAGCTTTAGGAATAATGGTAGAAACTCCAGCAGTTGCTTTCAGAGCTAGAAGTTTTGCTGAAGAGGTAGATTTCTTCTCAATAGGAACAAATGACTTAACACAATATACATTAGCAGTAGATAGAGGAAATGAAAATATTTCTCACCTATACAACACATATAATCCAGCTGTTTTAGAAGCAATAAGAATGGCAATAAAAGGAGCACATGAGGCTGGAATAACAATATCTATGTGTGGAGAGTTTGCTGGAGATGAAAATGCAACAGCTATCCTATTTGGAATGGGGCTAGATGCATTCTCAATGTCAGCTATTTCAATACCTAGAATTAAGAAGAATATAATGTCTTTAGATAAAGCTAAATGTGAGGCTTTAGTAGAAGAAGTAATGTCACAAAAAACACCAGATGAAGTTTTAGAAGTTGTAAAAAAATTCAATAAAGAGAACATGAGATAAAAAAATATTTTTAGAGTTACCATTGTTATGGTAGCTCTTTTTTTATGGGGAGTTGTAGAGATAAAAAAATAATTTAAAAACTACTTGAAAAAGTATATCTTTTATGTCATAATACTACATATAGTAAAAACTTAAAAAGAAAAACAATATATATTGTATTAGGAGGAAAAAATGATAAAAATATATGGAAAAGAGAATTGTAGCAGATGTCAAACAATAAAAGGGATATTAGATGAGAAAAAAGTAGCTTATGAATATAGTGATGATTTAAAAACTCTTATGACTGTAGCTAGTAAAGCTAGAATAATGTCAGCACCTGTTGTAGAAAAAGATGGCCAGTATTACACAATGGAACAGTTTTTAGAGGCAATGTAATGAAATGGGTTGTGAATAGAGCAGGGATAAAAGAGGAATTAGATATAAAAAAAATAAGAGAGAAGTTAATAAAAGCCTGTGATGGATTAGAGATCAATATGGTGGAGTTAGAGAGCCATATAGATGCTATATATCAAGAGGGAATAAAGACAAAAAAGATACAGGAGACATTAATAAATCAAGCTGTTAGTATGGTCAGTTTTGAAGAGCCAGATTGGACATATGTAGCTGGAAGACTTTTGATGATGGAAACAGAAAGAGAGGTCTTTCATAAAAGAGGATTTTCATATGGAAAGTTTTATCAAACTATAGAGATACTTACAAAAAAAGGTGTTTATGATAGTAGATTGATGGAATTTTCTAAAGAAGAGATAGATATATTAGGAAACTATATAGCTCCAGAGAGGGATATGTTGTATGATTATGCTGGTGCTAATATGTTGGTAAATAGATACTTGATGAAATATAGAGGAGATATTTGTGAGTTACCTCAAGAAGTATTTATGTGTATAGCAATGTTGCTAGCTTTAAACGAGGAGAATAGAGTTGAAGTAGCAAAACAATTTTATAATGCTCTATCTTTGAAAAAGATATCATTAGCTACTCCGATTTTAGCTAACTTGAGAATACCTCAAGGAAATTTATCTTCATGCTTTATAACAGCCATTGATGACAATATAGAGTCTATTTTTTATAACATAGATACAATTGCTAAGATCAGTAAAAATGGTGGAGGGGTAGGAGTAAATATCTCTAGAATAAGAGCAAAAAACTCAATGGTAAATGGTTACTATAATGCTAGTGGTGGAGTAGTTCCTTGGATAAGAATAGTAAATGATACAGCAGTTGCAGTGAATCAGCAAGGGAGACGTGCTGGAGCTGTTACAGTAGCCTTAGATACTTGGCATTTGGATATTGAAAAGTTTTTAGAACTACAGACAGAAAATGGAGATCAAAGAACGAAAGCTTATGATATATATCCACAAGTTGTTGTTTCAGATCTATTTATGAAAAGAGTAGAAAATAATGAGAGCTGGACATTGATTGATCCATATGAGATAAGAATGAAGTTTGGTATTGAATTGTGTGAACTATATGGAGAGGAATTTGAGAGAGTCTACACTGAGATAGAAGGAGATACTACTCTTCAATTAAAGAAGAGTATAAAAGCAAGAGAGCTCTTTAAAGAGATTATGAAGGTACAGATAGAGACAGGAATGCCATATATTTTCTTTAAAGATAGTGCAAACAGAATGAATCATAACCAACATATGGGTATGATTGGAAATGGAAATCTATGTATGGAGAGCTTTTCTAATTTTTCTCCAAGCAAAAATTATAGAGAGAGATCAGAGAAAGAGGAGCAAGGAGTGAGAAGTGTAGATCTAGGAATGGTACATACTTGCAACTTAGTTTCTATGAATTTGGCTGAAATAGAGAAAGAGGAGTTAGAGGAGATTACAAAAATAGCAGTTAGAATCTTAGACAATACAATAGATCTAACAGAGACTCCGATTTTAGAGTCAGATAGACACAATTCTCACTATAGAACAATCGGTGTAGGAACAATGGGACTTGCTGACTATATGGCTAAAGAGTTTATGATATATGAAGAATCTTTGGAAGATATAGATGCTCTATATGAGAAGATAGCTCTTTATACAGTAAAAGCTTCAGCACTTTTAGCTAAGGAGAGAGGTGCATACAGATACTTTGAAGGATCTATGTGGAACAGAGGAGTATTTTTTCAAAAAGATCAAAAATGGTATGAAAATAATTCTCAATACTCTAAAGAGTGGCAGGAAGTATTTGAGTTGGTTAAGAGATATGGTATTCGTAATGGAGAGTTATCAGCAGTGGCTCCAAATACATCAACTTCTTTATTGATGGGAGCAACAGCATCTGTAAATCCAACTTTTTCAAGATTTTTTATAGAGAAAAATCAAAAGGGAGCTGTACCAAGAGTTGTAAAATATCTAAAGGAGAGAGCTTGGTTCTATCCAGAATTTAAAAATGTAGATCCAAAAATCTATGTAAAAATGATGAGCAGAATAGGAAAATGGACAACTCAAGGTGTATCTATGGAACTTCTTTTTGACTTGAATAAAAATATAAGAGCTAAAGATATATTTGAAACTTTTTTGACAGCTTGGAAAGAGGGGTGCAAATCAGTTTATTATATTAGAACGATTCAAAAAAATACCAATATAGTTAATGAGAAAGAGGAGTGTGAAAGTTGTAGTGGATAGGAAAAAACTATTTAATCCTATGGGAGTGGACACACTAACTGAAAGAAAGATTATAAAGGGAAATAGTACAAACATATTTAATTTAAATAATGTAAAATATGGTTGGGCTAATCATCTTTATAGAACGATGATGGGAAACTTTTGGATACCAGAGAAGATAGATTTAACACAGGATAGAGTTGATTATAATAACTTGACATCATATGAAAAAGAGGCATATGATGGAATACTATCTTTTTTAATCTTTTTAGATAGTATACAAACAAATAATATACCAAATGTTTCAGATTATATTACAGCTCCTGAGATAAATTTGATTTTATCAATTCAAACATTCCAAGAGGCTATACATTCACAGTCATATCAGTATATAATAGAATCTATTCTACCTAAAGAAACAAGAAACTATATATATGATAAATGGAGAGATGATAAGGTATTATTTGAGAGAAATAGCTATATAGCTGAAATATACCAAAAATTTATAGAGAGTCCAAGTGATGAGAATTTTGCAAAGGTTATGATAGCAGATTACCTATTGGAATCACTGTACTTCTATAATGGATTTAATTTTTTCTACCTACTAGCAAGTAGAAATAAGATGATGGGAACATCTGACATAATAAGACTGATAAATAGAGATGAACTTTCTCATGTAGTTATATTTCAACAGATGATAAAAGAGATAAAAAATGAAAATCCTAATTTTTTCCAAGAGGATAGCATTTATGAGATGTTTAAAAAAGCTGTTGAACAGGAGATCATCTGGACAAATCACATAATTGGAGCAAATATTTTGGGAATAACAGAAAAGAGTACAGAGGATTATACTAAATGGTTGGCTAATGAAAGACTTAAGGGGATTGGATTAGCACCAATATATGAAGGATACAGTAAAAATCCATACAAACATTTAGAGAGATTTGCTGATACAGAGGGAGATGGAAATGTAAAGGCTAATTTTTTTGAAGGAACTGTTACAAGTTATAATATGAGCTCTTCTATTGAAGGTTGGGACGAAATATAGTATAAAACTTGACTTTTAATATTTGTTAATATATAATCGAAGTATAAAGATCATAGGCTACCTTACAGAGGTAGCTTTTTTTCTAAATACTATTAGAGGAGGTTATATGTTTTTAATAGAGAAAATAATATCAATGACATTAATATCACCACTATTAATAATTATACTATTGTTAATTATTGGGGTGGGAAACATCTTCAATAGAAGAAAAAAATCTGGATTAGTGCTAATAATTATAAGTGTGATACTATATTGTGCTTCTACAGATTGGATAATAGATAAAAAGATATATAAATTAGAAAGTAGTTATCCAGTTGTATCAGAAGAGGAACTATCAAAAGGGGAGGCATATATATTACTCGGTGGTGGAATAATAACTACAACTGTAGAGGGGAATATTCCTGGAGTACTGGCAACAACAAGAATTTTAAAGACAGCAGAGTATTATAGAAAATATCCTAAAAAAATATATATTTCAGGAGGAACACCTCTACAAAATCAAGAGAGTGAGAGTTCAGTGTATGCTAGAGAGCTTAAGGAACTTGGAGTTAAAGAAGAGGATATTATAATAGAAGAAAGTAGTAAGAATACAAATGAAAATGCTCTATTAATAAAGGAAAAATTAGAACAAGATGGAGTAAAAAATGTAGTATTGATAACTTCAGCAACTCATATGAAAAGAAGTATGTTTATTTTTCAAAAGAAGTTAGACGGGGTTAATATCTATCCAGCACCATGTAATTTCTTAGCTTCACAAGAAAAAGAGAATAATTTTTATTATATACCAAAATACTATAATTTTTTAAAATTTCAACTTTGGTTATGGGAAACAGTGGGAAATACCTATTATAAAATAAGATATTAATATAGAAAAAAGGAGAAAATTTTACTTGTGAAGTAAGATTTTCTCCTTTGTTGCTTTAGTTCTAGAATTTCATTTTAGAAAAATGGTTTTTTCCAGCTCCACAAGGTGGACATACCCAATCTTCAGATACTTCAGCAAAAGGTGTACCAGCAGGGATACCGTGCTCCACATCTCCAACAGCAGGATCATAAACATATCCACAAACTTCACACATATATAGATCTTTATCTGAAGTGTTATGCTCAATTACAGCTGAAAAATGATCTTTTGAAACTCCACAAGGTGGGCAAGACCAATCTTCTGGTAAACTTTCAAAAGGTGTACCAGCAGGGATACCATGCTCTACATCTCCAATAGCAGGATCATAAACATATCCACAAACTTCACATACGTATTTTTTCATCAATAGACCTCCTAATACTTTAATTCCTATATCTATTATACACTAATACTATCTATTTTCCAATGATTTATTTATAATGTAATGATTATATCTACAGATCTCTCTTGTTAAATTGAGTAGTAATTTAACAAAAATTTGATTATTTTCTTTTGATAGTTTATGAAATGAAAATTTAGAGAGTTCTAAAAGAGTAACATCACTTAAAGCTATACACTCCCCTATATTAGGGATAATTCCTAAAAGAGCAGTCTGCCCAAAACAATCTCCAATATTATATGTTTTTGAGAAATTATTTTTAAAATCTGTATTAATTCTCATTTGAACAGTACCAACTTCAACTATATAGATATTTTCAGGAGATGAGTTTTGACAGTAAACAATCTCTCCCTTTGAATAATCCTTTCTATTAAGAAATTTAAGTAAATACTCAATTTCATTCTGAGTTAAAGCTCCTAAGATGGCAATATTATTTGTTGCTAAATTAATTTTTTCTATCATTTTCTCCCCTTTCTTTTAATATTATTCGTATAAAACAAGAAAAATCCTTTTTTATTTTATTTTACTTGAATAGTAGTCATTAAGATGTTACAATTATACTGTGAAAAATTATAAAACAATGGGTGAGTGTATGAAATATTTAAAGTTTTTTATCTGTCAATTTATTTTAGGAACAGCTTTGTTTGCTTTTTCGGGGCAGGAGGAGTGGTCCACAGTAGCTACTTATGACAACAGTATTCCAGAGAATATAAAGGTCAATGAAAAGTACAAAGGTGGTCATCCTGAAGTATTAGACTATGTATTCGTAAGAGGAAGAGTAGCTAATTTAAGAGATCTACCTTCAACTAAAGGAAAGGTAATTGGAAAATATGGTTATGATACTAAATTAAAAGCTCTAAAAAAAGTATTGTACTATGGAAACTACTGGTTTTTTGTAGAAGATTCTAAAGGAAAAACAGGGTATATCTCAGCAAATCTTGTAAGAAAGAGAGTTTTTAGATTCCAGAAAGCTTTGGATAAGATAAATGAGTTAGAAAAATTTGTAGTTGATCAAAAGGGTATGGGAAGAGAACTAGCAAGTACAAGTTCATATGTGCCAAATCCAAATAACCAAAATTTTAAAAGAGCAAAAGATAAATATGGAACTTCATTGGATCAGAGCAGTATAGGGAGATCTGTTGTGAACAATGAAGAGATATATATTCCAGATAGATCAATTTTATCGGTAGTTCAAAGAGGAAAAACAACTTCAAGAGTAAAAGTAGCTAATATACCTGAAGAGTTAATAATATCTAACTCTACAATGACAAAAAATCCAGTAATTCAAGAGGATTTTTCAAAAGTAGTAGCAATAGATGTATCTAACCAAAATATGATGGTTTTTGAAAAGAATAGAAGTAAAGAGTGGGAAGTTATCTCATATGTATATAGTAAAACAGGTATTGAAAGTCAATTGGGATTTGAAACTCCAAAGGGATTCTTTACAGCTCCAATGGTAAAATATGTGATGCCATATAATGGAGAGGCAGGAGATAAGCAAGGGTATGCAAGATATGCTATGAGATTTTCAGGTGGTGGATATCTACACGGAACTCCTATCAACTATGATGAAGAGATAAATAAAGAGTTTTTTATGAAACAAAAAGAGAAAACATTGGGAACATTTACAGGAACTAGAAAATGTATAAGAACAACAGAGGAACATGCTAAGTTTTTATTTGATTGGGTAATGAAAACACCTAATAAAAAGCAAAACGAACAAAGACTTACTGAAAATGTAATGTTTATAATTTTTTAAAAGGAGACTGACTATGAAAAAATTTTTGTTAGCGTTGAGTATTTTGTCCCTTGCAATGACTGGTTGTACATCTTCAAATGAAAATTTAAAAGAGATGACAATAGTAGAGGGTGAAACAGAGTATGTTTTAGAAGATGTAAGTAGTGAGAAAAAACCACTTGAAGATATTATTGTATTTGATGAGAAGGGTGTAATAATAAGAAAAGAGAATGGAAATCTTATACTCTCTATGCCAGAGGAGATATTATTTGACTTTGATAGCTATTCAGTAAAAGGAAGTGTAAAGAATAGTTTAAATGGATTGACAAAAGCTTTGGTGGAACATAAGGATATAAAATTAAAGATAGATGGACATACTGACTTTATTGGTAGTGATCAGTATAATTTCAATCTTTCATTGAAGAGAGCCAACTCTATAAAAAGTTACTTGATAGGAAGAGGAGCAATGGCTAATAATATCTCAGTGGAGGGATATGGAAAACAAAATCCAATAGCTTCAAATAAAACAGAGGCTGGAAGATCTAGAAATAGAAGAGTAGAGTTTATAATTTCAAGAGATGAAGTGGTATTCTAATAATTTAAAAGAGCAAGATAACTAAGTTGTACTTGCTCTTTTTTTGTATAAAATTTATTGTTTTATTTTTCATTTAGATATCTATCTAAAACTTTTTGCCACATACCATTTTCTTTCATAATCTTTTCAAAGATCTCTCTTACAGCACCATTTCCACCATTTTTACTAGAGATGTAATCAACTCTTTCTAAGACTTCAGATACAGCGTCTTTTGGACAAGCTGAAAAAACAACTTCCTTCATTACACCTAGATCATTAATATCATCTCCAATATAGGCGATTTCCTCTTTAGTGATACCATACTTTTCAATGAGTTTGTTAAGTTCGACTACTTTATTACTAACACCTTGAGCCAACTCTTGTATTCCCAACTCATCTTTTCTTCTTCTGACAATCTCAGAAGACTTTCCAGTTATTATAGCTACTATACCACCCAATTTAATCCATTGGACTATTGCAAAACCATCTTTAACATCAAAAGCTTTGAGGCAATTGTCTTTATCATCCATATATAATTTCCCATCAGTTAAAGTTCCATCAACATCTAGTATTATAAGTTTTATCATATAACCCCCTTCAAAATTTAGATATGAAAAAAGGATATCCTTTAACGGATATCCTTAGGTACAAATTAAAGTGCGTTTACTTTAGCTGCTAATCTAGCTTTCTTTCTAGAAGCTGTATTTTTCTTCATGATTCCTTTAGAAACTGCTTTATCTAACTCTTTGTAAGCTACTGATAAAGCTGCGTTAGCTGCTTCTACTTCTTTAACTTCTACAGCTGATAAAACTTTTTTAACCATAGTTTTAACTCTAGATTTAACTGCTTGATTTCTCTCTCTGTTTCTTTCTGCTACTAATACTCTCTTTTTAGCTGATCTTGAATGTGCCAAATTAAAAACCTCCTAAGTTTTAAAAAACAATTTTTTTATTTTTTCCATAAGATGATAACATAATTTAAACAAAATGTCAATCTGAAATTGACAGAAGTTCTTTTTAATTTGTTTAAGTTAAGCTACAAAAGAGACACCTTTTCTTGTACAATGGACCAAATTTATTATACCATACTTTCTAAAAAAAATAAAGTTTTTTTTAGAAGATAAGAATTTTCTTAACTTGCTATTTTTTCAAAAAAGATGTATTATAATAGTAATAAAAAAATATAAAGAAAGGAAATTTATGGATATAAAAGATAAGATTTCATCTGCAGCTAGGGAAGTTATGAGAATAGAAATAGCTGAAGCTCAAGGAAATGAAGTGTTTTTTAGAGGAATCCCAGATGAAAATGGAGTAGTTCAAGAGGTCCAAGTATTGGCTAGGGGAAATAGTTATTCTGTTCCTGCTATTCTAAAGGCTATGAGAAAAGGTGAGGTAATTATACACAATCACCCTTCTGGATTTCTTTATCCATCAGATGCTGATATAGAGGTTGCGTCAATATATTCCAATAGAATGGATGGGGCTTCATATATAGTTAATAATGATGTATCAGATGTCTATGTTATAATAGAACTATTTAAAGATGAGAATGTAAAGATAGATATAGCTCCATACTTTGAAAAAACAGGATTATTATCTCAGACTTTTAAAGGTTTTGAATATAGAGATGAACAACTACATATGGCAAAGCATATAGAGAAGGGATTAAATTCAGAGATACCTGTAATAGTAGAGGCTGGAACAGGAACAGGAAAAACTTTGGCTTATTTGATACCAAGTATAGAGTGGGCAATAAAAAATAGAAAAAGAGTTGTTATTTCAACTAATACTATAAATTTACAAGAGCAACTGCTAAATAAGGATATTCCAATAGCCAAAAGAGTGATACAGGGAGATTTTAAATATATTCTTGTAAAAGGTCGTGGGAACTATCTATGCAATAGAAAATACCATAATTTAGCTATGGGAGATACCTCAATTATTGAGGATTTTTCACCTTCACAAAAAAATCAGTTTGTAGAGATCATAAAATGGGGAAATCAAACTGAGATAGGAGATAAGGGAGAATTACCTTTTGAAGTTGATAACAGTGTTTGGGAGCTATTTCAGAGTGAGACAGATATGTGCTCAGGAAATAAGTGCCCGTATAAAGCAGAGTGTTTCTTTTTGAAGTCTAGAGAGGAGAAGAAGAAAGCTGATATATTGATAACAAATCATCATATGTATTTCTCTGATTTAGCTATTAGAAAGGAGATAGGTTTTAATACAGAGTACTCTATATTGCCAGAGTATGGACTTGTCGTATTTGATGAGGCACACAATATAGAAAAAGTAGCAAGAGATTACTTCTCTTATGAAGCTTCTAAGTATAGCTTTACCAAGACTATGAATCAGATATTTACAACTGAAGGGAAGAAAAAAAATACAGGAGCTTTAGATTTTATACTTAAATATATAAAAAGTGCTGAAATAGATAGTAGAGGTATATTAGAGAGAGAGATTGAAGAGATTAAACTCAAACATAAGTCTCTTTATATTTCTGGAAGAGAGTATTTTAACCATATTATAGATGTATTTTCAAAGGGAGAAATGGGTACTTTTACTTTTAGAGCAAAGAAAGAGGAGATGGAAAACTCTCCATTTTTAAATACATTGACGGATTATAAAGATACTTTTTTAAGTGATTACAACTCCTATATTAGAAAGGTTAGAGAACTTATAAAAGAGTTGAAAGATGAAGAGGATACAGCTGGTCATATCAATGATTTTTCTAAATATGTAGATAGATTAGATGGGTTTATAAATAATTTCAGATTTATCCATGATTTTTCAGATGATGAATTCATCTATTGGATTGAGGTAAATAGTAGAAAAAGTAATTCAAAACTTGTGGCTACACCTCTAAAGATAGATGGAGAGTTGCAAAAAAATCTATATTTGAATTTGAAACAGATAATTTTCACTTCAGCAACAATAGCAATAGGAAGTGATTTTAGTTATTTTAAGGAATCTATAGGTCTGGATAAAAATACTTTGGAAAAGGTGATACACTCTCCTTTTGATTATGATAGACAGATGAAGGTTTATATTCCTAATGATATACCAAATCCTTCAGAGAAAAATTTTATAGATGATGTTTCAGAGTTTTTGAAGGCACAACTCATAGCATCAAAGGGAAAGGCCTTTGTATTGTTTACCTCTTATCAGATGTTAAACTATGTTTACTATATGATAAGAGAGGAGTTAGAGAGAAATGGTATACAGCTATTTATTCAGGGAATGACTTCAAGAACACATTTAGTAAATATGTATACTGCAGGAAAAAATCCTGTTTTATTTGGAACAGATTCCTTTTGGGAAGGTGTTGACATAAAAGGAAATCAACTAAGTAATGTAATAATTGTAAAACTTCCATTTAAAGTTCCAAGTGATCCTGTTACAGAAGCGATAATTGAGCATATTACTGCACAGGGAAAAAATTCATTTACAGAATATCAGGTTCCAGAGGCTGTAATTAAATTTAAGCAGGGAATAGGAAGATTGATAAGAAGTAAAACTGATTCAGGAACAATAACTATATTAGATAATAGAGTTGTTACCAAGAGATATGGAAGATTTTTTATAGATTCTATTCCAACAAAAAATATAAATGTTCTTTCAAAATCAGAGATTTTAAAAGATATTATAAAAGAATTGAAAGGTGGTAAAAAATGAAAACTATAAATCTCTTTGGATTGAAACTACAGTTTGAAGTAAAGAGAAATAGATATAGTGATGAAAATATTTACTCCAAAGAGTACTCCTTGAGAGAGAAATTGATATATATAATTTTGGTTATGTTTATCATAGCATTTTCCTCAAAAATCTCTTTGTTATCCAATCAAAATAACTACAAGGTGGGAGATATAGTTAAGGCTGATCTATATGCACCAAACACTATTATCTTTAAGGATCAAGGTGCTAAGGAGAAGATAATAGAGGGGATAATCAAAGAATCAGGGAAAGAGTATATTTACTCTTCAGATGTAGAAAAATTATACCTAGATTATTTTGATGACTTTTTCAAGAGTATCAATCAATTGAAAAATGGTATAGTAACCGAGTTAGAGGCTAATCTCCTAGAGAGAAATACAAATAAGAAGATTCCACAAAACTTGATAGAGGAACTTGTATCTCTCAAAGAAAAAGAGATCGATAGAATAGAGAGAGGAAGTAGAAAATTCTTAGTAGAAGCTTATAAAGAGGGGATAGTTCAAGAGAAAAACGGTGTTTTTTATAGGACACCAGTGGATAAAAAATATGAAAAATTAAATGATTTAGAGAAAAAAATTGTGGATATTTTTGTTTCACCAAACTATATCTATGATGAGGTAAAAACAAAGAAAAATATTCAGGAAAAAGTTTCTCAGATAAGTGATCAATATGTTGAGATAAAAGCTGGAACACTCATAGCTAAAACAGGAGAAGTATTGAATGAGAGAAGGATAAAGATATTAGAAGCTTGTGGTATCTACTCTTATAAGAAGAGTTTTTCCTTGATCTTTGCTAATATTCTTTATTTAGGGATAATCTCATCACTGTTTTATAGCTTGTTTTTCAATAATTATAAAAAAATAATCTTAAATAAGAATTATTATAGATCTTCAATGTTGATTTTAGCAGGGATACTCCTCACTTTTAGAGTGTTAAACAACGATTGGATGTATTTTATTCCTGTTGATACAGCGTTTTTTCTATTGATACTCTTGGTTGACAAAACCTATGCAATATCACTATTTTCATTTATGTTATTTTTTCTGATGCCGATATTGAATTACAATCTACAGTATTTTACAATATACTTCATATCAATGGCTTTTGCAGCTCATATTGTTTCTAAAATAACAACGAGATCAGGAATAATAGCAGCAGGAATACAATTGTCTATACTAAAAGTAACATTGTACTTACTGCTCTCATATTTTTCAGAGGTGGAGAGCTTTACTATTGCAATTATAGTAGGATCAATTTTACTTTCTGGGCTTGTATCAGGAATGTTAACAATAGCGTTCTTACCATATTTTGAAAAGACATTTAATATATTAACTATATTTAGATTGTTGGAGTTAGGAGATTTATCACACCCACTTTTGAAAAAAATATCAGTGGAAGCTCCAGGAACATTCCAACACTCAGTGATGGTAGCCACACTTTCAGAAAACGCAGCAACAGCCATAGGAGCAAATGCAGTTTTTTGCCGTGTAGCTTCATATTACCATGATTTAGGAAAGACAAAGAGACCTAAATTTTATGTAGAAAATCAACAAAATGGAGAGAATCCACATAATAAGATTTCACCATTTATGAGTACACTAATAATTACCTCACATACTAAAGATGGAGCAGAGCTAGCAAAAGAGTATCAAATCCCTAAAGAGATAAGGGATATTATGTATGAACATCAGGGGACTACATTTTTAGCATACTTTTATAATGCAGCAAAGAATATAGATCCAAATGTTGAAAAAGAGGAGTTTAGATATAGTGGACCAAAACCTAAAACAAAGGAATCAGCAATAATAATGCTAGCAGATTCTATTGAAGCAGCTATAAGATCGTTGGATGAGAAATCACCAATGGCAATGGAGAGTATGATTAGAAAGATAATAAATGGAAAAATAGAGGATAACCAGTTATCAGAAGCGAATCTTACTTTTAAAGAGATAGAGGTTATAATAAAAACTTTTGTAAAAACTTTAGTAAGTATTCACCATGTTAGAATTAAATATCCAGGACAAAAATAAAATATAAGGAGAGATAGTATGGAATTGATATTAGAGATGTCTTTAGAGATAGAGGGATTTGATGATTTAGTAAATGAGAATGAGATAAAGGAGTATGTAGAGAAAGTTTTAACAAAGGAGTATGAGTCAGAAGCTCCAGTATATATGTCACTTTTATTTACAGGAAATGATGAGATTCAAGTAATAAATAGAGAGTATAGAGATAAGGATCAGCCTACTGATGTTATCTCATTTGCTTATCATGAGACTGAAGATTTTGATATAGGACCTTATGATACATTAGGGGATATAGTTATCTCATTAGAGAGAGTAGTAGAACAGGCAAAAGAGTATAATCACTCAGAAAAAAGAGAACTATACTATGTTTTAACTCATGGAATTTTACACCTTTTAGGATATGATCATATAGAAGAGGAAGATAAAATAGAGATGAGAGCCAAAGAGGAAGAGATATTAGGAACTTTTGGATATACTAGAGAGATGTGATACTATGGGAGATTCTAGAAATAAATGGAAAAATATAGGAGTAACAGAAAAGTTTAATGTTGCTTTTGAAGGGATTTTTGAAACAATAAGAACAGAGAGACATATGAAATTTCATTGTTTTTGTACAATTATAATCTTTATCCTATCTTTATTTTTAGATATTGGAAAAAATGAAGCTCTTGCTGTAATCATAAGTGTTTCACTAATCTGGATAGCCGAACTTTTTAATACAGCTATTGAAAGTTGTGTGGACATGGTTACTGAAAAATATCATCCTTTGGCTAAGAGAGCTAAGGATATTGCAGCTGGAGCTGTTTTGGTAACGGCTATAAACGCTTTATTTGTAGGTTATATAGTCTTTGAGAAGAAGATAGCAATAAATATGAGAGATATGTTTTATGTTTTAAAAAGCTCATTTCAACACACAGTGCTATCTATATTTGTACTAATAATAGTAATTGTAATCTGCATTAAAGCTATTTCAGGAAAGGGAACAGCATTGAGAGGGGGATTTCCAAGTGGTCATAGTGCATTGGCAACTTCAATATTGACACTGGTAACTTCTCAAACAGATAATCCTAAAATATTTTTTCTTACTCTTGTTTTGACAATTTTAGTGATTCACTCTAGAATAGAGGGGAAAATACATACATTTTTTGAAACAATGGTAGGAGCATTTTTAGGTTGGGCAGTGACATATCTTATATTAGTAATAGTAAATTTATAGGAGAGTTACTATGATAAGAATGAAGGAATATATACTACTGAGCATACTATCCTATTGTAATTTTGGAGAAGCTGAGTATGGCAAAACTTTGAGAGAGATATTTGAAAATCCACAAAATAATAGAATTATAGTGGGAACTTTCTCTATACTTCTCTCTAAAAACAGAGAGTTATTTATGAATTATTTTTCTGAGATTTTAGATGATTGGAAAATATATTACATAGATAATAGAACATCTCAAAATATAGGGGGAAAAGCTTCAGGATTTTATGCAGTGGTATTTGAAAAAGAGGAAAAATATATTGTTTCTTATAGAGGAAGTGAAAAATACCCCCTAGAAGATGCATACAAAGATTTTGTAGAGACAGATTTGGCAATAGGATTAGGAAAGATTCCACTTCAATTTTATGAAGGGGTAGAAGTATACTATCATCTGATAAGGAACTGTAATTTGGATGCCAAGAGTATATATTTGACAGGACACTCTTTAGGTGGAGGTATAGCACAGTATGTAGCCTTAACAATTGATAAGTTTTTTAACTATATTCCATATACCTATACATGGAATGCTGTTGGAATAAATAGAGAGGGAATAGTTTCAATAGTAGATTATATAAGGTTGAATGAGATATTAGGAGAGTATACAGATCTATCAGAGAAGGAGATTGAAAACTTTAAAGAGTTTGAAGAACCATATTTAGAGTTTTTAGCCAAAGAGTTAAAGAAGATAAAAGCGATAAAGGACAATAAGACAGCACTTGTAGATAAGTATGATACTGTTTATTTTGATATTGATGAGGATTTTATTAAACAACTTATAAAAACTACAACAATAGAGAAGTGTTTGATGAAATTTTCAATGTCTAGAAGAAGGGATCTCATTTTAAAACAGAATCTTTTTGAGAAAATATTTCAATTGGATAATATGGGTGAGCTTTTAGATAGGGCACAAAAATTTATAGATAGAGTGAGTAATAATAGAGCTTATGAGGAGAAAATCTATAATTTTGGACATTCACAAGATTTGACATTCTCACTTTTTAGGCATCTTGGAACAGCTTATTTAGTTGATGAGAGCTTTATGAAGAGGAAAAAACAGAGAGCATCAATATTTAATAATTTTAAAATATTTACAAAATCTATACAGAGTCACCACTTTGAAGATGTTTTCTTTCCTTTTATTAAAACAACAGGAGAGAAGGCTGGGAATTTTTCAGTGAATTTAAATTTAGATTTTATGGCTTCATCTCTCAGAAAATTGTTTACAATGGAATACTGTTTAAATAAAAATCTATTGGCACACTATTTTTCTCTCGAAAAAATAGATGATAGTAATTTCAAGGAGATTAAACAGTATATAGTGTCTGGATTAAATAGTAGTGGTGTAAGTCTTCTGTATAGAAAGCAGATAACTACTCAATTAGTGGGAATGGATAGAGAAGAGTTTTCAGAATTGTGGGAGAAAGTAAAGAAAAAATTACCAAGTCCATATAAAAATATGGATATATTTGATACATTTGTCTTTATATAAAATATTTTGGAGGGAAGAATGAAAAAGTACTTGGCATTAGTATTTCTTTTGATATTGGTAGGTTGTGGTATAACTGAGGAGAAACAGATAGAGAATAGGAGTTTGAAGGTTGCTTTAGCTTATAAACCTAGATCTTTTGATCCACATAGACATACTGATAGTGCAACATTAGCAGTGACAAAACAGATATATAGCAATCTTTTTTCGATAGATAATGAGGGGAATATTGTTACAGAACTTGTTGAAAGTTATCAGATACAAGAGGATAGTTCTATAATATTAAGATTGAAAAAAGGTGTCTTATTTCATAATGAAGATGAGATGAAAGCAGAGGATGTAAAAAGGAGTCTAGAAAGAAATTTGGAGATCCCTGTTTCAAGAGTTTTAGTAGAAGCAATAGAGAGTGTGGAAGTGATAGATGGTTATACTTTAAAGATTAACCAAAATAACTCACCCTCAATATTGTTACACAACTTAGCTCATTCATCAACTGCTATTGTTAAGGAAGTTGCAAAAAACTCACAGGATATTGATTTAGTGGGAACAGGACCATATAAAATTGAGGATTGGTCCCTAAGTGAAAAAGTTGTATTAAAAGGTTTTGACAAATTTTATGGTGAAAAAGCAAAGATGAAGGATCTTGTTTTCCAGACTATCCCCGAAACTTCAAATAGACTGATAGCACTTGAAACTGGAGAAATAGATATAGCTTATGATATTTCAGCAAATGATATAAAAGGAATTGAAAAAAATCCAAAATTAAAAGTGATCAATGAAGTATCTTTAGGTAGTGACTTTATAACAATAAATACTAAAAGAGTTAAAGATAAGCGTATAAGACAAGCAATAGAGTATGCTATTGATAAAAAGGCAATAATAAATACAGTGTATGAAGGTTATGGAGTTGTTCCAAAATCTATATTATCACCCAATGTTTTTGGTTATGATGATGAGGCTAAGATCAGAGAGTATAATTTAGATAGAGCAAAAGAGTTATTGAAAGAGGCAGAAGTAGAGAGTTTAAAATTGGGCCTTTGGATATATGATGAACCTTCAAGACAGCAGATGGCCCAGATAATACAGGCTAATTTAAAAGAGTTGGGAATAGATGTGGAGATAAACGTACTAGAGGTATCTTCTTTTTTACAATACACAGGAATGGGAGAACATGATCTATTGATAGGACTTTGGTATGTTAGCACTGGTGATGCTGACTATGGTTTCTATCCATTACTACACTCATCTTCAGCTGGACCAGTTGGAAATAGAAGTTTTTATTCAAATGTTGAGGTTGATAATTTACTAGATAGAGCAAGAAAAACTACCTCTACTTTTGAGAGAAAAGAGAATTATAAAAAAGTTCAAAATATAATCAGTGATGAGGTTCCACTGTTTCCAATTGCATACAAAAATTATACAATTGGGTTGCAAAATAATATAAATGGTTTCTTGTTTAATCCCAATGGAAATCATATTTTATATAAGGTTTATTATGAAAAAAATTAAATAAATTAAAGAGTTAAAAGCTCTGTTCGATCAAAAACTAAGCTATTGAACAGAGCTTTTTTATTTATTTTTTAAACTATAAAATATAAAAATTAATTATTAAATTCTTACAAAAAATTCAATAATAAGAGAACTTGAAAGAATTATGAAATATATATGAAGTATATATTTTAAAAATACAAAAAAAATATGACAAATATTAGTTCGTAGTAAAATAAAAAAACACTCATAAATTAAAAAAGATAAAATACCCTATTGCAAATAAAATGACAATGTGATAATATCTATTTATGAAGAATGAAAAATAAAAAGGTCATAAGTGATCTATAACACACATTGAAGATGGATGGAGGAGAAGATTATGGCAAAAAAAGTAGTTTTAGCAGGAGCATGTCGTACAGCTTTAGGAACAATGGGAGGAGCGTTAAGTAACGTTTCAGCAGCAGATCTAGGAGCTGTAGTAGTAAAGGAAGCTTTAAATAGAGCAGGAATTCCAGCTGAGAAGGTAGATCAAGTATTATTTGGATGCGTTATTCAAGCAGGATTGGGACAAAACGTTGCTCGTCAAGTATCTTTAAAAGCAGGATTATCAATAAAAACTCCAGCAGTTACATTAAACGTAGTATGTGGATCAGGATTACATACAGTAAATATGGCAGCAGCAATGATTCAATCAGGACAGGCAGATATTGTAGTAGCAGGAGGAACTGAAAACATGTCTTCAGCTCCATACCTATTAAGAAAAGGACGTTATGGATATCGTTTAGGAAATGCAGAATTAGTAGACTCTATGGTAAATGATGCCCTATGGGATGCATTTAACAACTATCATATGGGAATCACTGCTGAGAACATTTGTGATCAATGGGGATTAACTCGTGAAGAGTTAGACAAATTTGCTGCTGAGAGTCAACAAAAAGCAGTAAAAGCTCAAGAAGAGGGAAGATTCAAAGATGAGATCGTTCCAGTTGTAATAAAAGGTAAAAAAGGAGATATCATTGTAGATACAGATGAGGGACCTAGACCTGGAACAACAGTTGAAGGAATTGGAAAATTAAAACCAGCATTCAAAAAAGATGGAATGGTAACAGCAGGAAACGCATCAAGTATAAATGATGGAGCAGCTGCAATAATCGTTATGTCTGAAGAGAAAGCTAAAGAATTGGGAGTAAAACCTATGGCTACATGGATAGATGGAGCATTAGGAGGAGTAGATCCTTCAATAATGGGAATAGGACCAGTTGAATCTACAAGAAAAGTTCTTGAAAGAACAGGAATGAAAATTAATGACTTTGATTTAATAGAAGCAAATGAGGCTTTCGCAGCTCAATCATTAGCTGTAGGAAGAGATTTAGGAATAGATACTTCTAAATTAAACGTAAATGGAGGAGCTATCGCTTTAGGACACCCAGTAGGAGCTTCAGGATGTCGTATCTTAGTAACTCTATTACATGAAATGGAAAAACGTAATGCAAAAACAGGATTAGCAACTCTTTGTATCGGTGGAGGAATGGGATGTTCTGCTATCGTTAAGAGAGAGGACTAGTCGTAAGTTGACAACTCACTTATCTTAATCTATATAAAGTTAAGAGCAGGATTCTGCTCTTAACTTCTATAAAAATAACCTATAACTAAGGAGGTTCATAATGAACTTTATAACATACGAACAAGAAGGATTTGTAGGAGTAATAACTATAAACCGTCCAAAAGCTTTAAATGCATTAAATAGCGAGGTATTAAAAGAGTTAAATACAGTGTTAGATAATGTTGATTTAGAAGCTACAAGAGCACTTATCTTAACAGGTGCTGGAGAAAAATCTTTTGTTGCAGGTGCAGATATCGGAGAGATGAGTACACTTACAAAAGCTGAAGGAGAGGCTTTTGGTAAAATAGGAAATGATGTTTTTAGAAGAATAGAGACTTTCCCAATTCCAGTAATTGCAGCAGTAAATGGATTTGCATTAGGTGGAGGTTGTGAAATAGCAATGAGTTGTGATATTAGACTTTGCTCTGATACAGCTTTATTTGGACAACCAGAAGTAGGATTAGGAATAACTCCAGGATTTGGTGGAACACAGAGATTAGCTCGTTTAATTCCAGTAGGAAAAGCAAAAGAGATAATATATGCAGCTGTAAATATAAAGGCAGATGAAGCATATAGATTAGGATTAGTAAATGCAGTATATCCATTAGAAGAGTTATTGCCAGCAGCTAAAAAGTTAGCAGCTAAGATAGCTAAAAATGCTCCAATCGCAGTTAGAGCTTGTAAACAAGCTATAAATGAGGGGCTTAACACAGATATGGATCATGCAATTGTAATTGAAGAGAAACTTTTTGGAAGTTGTTTTGAAACTGAAGATCAAAAAGAGGGAATGAAAGCATTCTTAGAAAAAAGAAAAGTTGAAGGATTCAAAAATAGATAGGAAAAAACTCTTTAGATAAAATAGATATAAAAACTTAGGAGGCATTGAGATGAAAATAGGAGTAATTGGTGCTGGAACTATGGGTTCTGGAATTGCACAAACATTTGCACAAACTGAAGGATATGAAGTAGTTCTTTGTGATATTAATGAGGAGTTTGCAGCAAGAGGAAAAGCTAAAATAGCAAAAGGTTTTGAAAGAATGATCGCTAAAGGAAAAATGGATCAAGCAACTGTAGATGCTGTATTAGCAAAAATTACAACTGGAACTAAAGAAATTTGTGGAGATTGTGATTTAGTAATTGAAGCAGCCTTAGAAAATATGGAGATCAAAAAACAAACTTTTAAAGAGTTAGATGCTATTTGCAAACCAGAAGCTATATTTGCAACTAACACATCATCATTATCAATAACAGAAATAGGAGCAGGATTAAATAGACCAGTAATTGGAATGCACTTCTTTAACCCAGTACCTGTTATGAAACTTGTAGAAGTAATAGCAGGATTAAATACTCCAGTTGAGATAGTAGAAACTATCAAAAAAATATCTGAAGAAATAGGAAAAGTTCCTGTACAAGTAGAAGAAGCAGCAGGATTTGTTGTAAATAGAGTATTAATTCCAATGATAAACGAAGCAGTAGGAATTTTAGCTGACGGTGTAGCTTCAGCTGAAGGAATAGATAATGCTATGAAATTAGGAGCTAACCACCCAATGGGACCATTAGCTTTAGGAGATTTAATAGGATTAGATGTATGTCTAGCTATTATGGAAGTATTATACAATGAATTTGGAGATTCTAAATATAGACCTCATCCATTATTAAGAAAAATGGTTAGAGGTGGAAAACTTGGAAGAAAAACTGGAATGGGATTCTTCGACTATACTAAATAGTAAAAAAAGTTTAATATAAAGGGGCTGTTGTGAATTAATGATTTTTTATTATTAGTGGCTCTTTGTTAAATGGTGTTGATAAATAAAACAAAATAAAATTTCAATGAGGCTTTAGTAATTTATTAAAAAAATTACTAAGGTCTCTTCTTTTTTTATTAAATGCTATTTAATTTTATTGATTTTTTGATAACGAAAAGTTATAATTTTGTTAAGAAGAATTTTATGTTATAATATCTCTAAAAATAGAGAGGAGGTTTTTATGTTAAAACAAAAAAAATTAGGACTTGGAGTAGATGATTTTAAAAAAATTAGAACACTAGATTATTATTATATAGATAAGACTAAATTTATAGAAGATATTCTTCTTGATGGCGCTGATATTAAATTATTTTGTAGACCAAGAAGATTTGGAAAAACTCTTAATATGTCTACTCTTAGATATTTTTTTGATATAGAAAATAGAGAAGAGAATAGAAAGCTATTTAAAAGTTTGTACATAGAAAACTCTCCTATGATAAGTGAACAAGGAAAATACCCAGTTATATTTATTAGTATGAAAGGTATAGGAGGACTAAACTGGGAAGTTACTTTTAATGGCATAAAATCAAAAATAAAAGAGCTTTTTAGAGAGTATATTTTTTTAACAGATTCATTAGATAAATATACATTAATGGAGTTTGAAAAATATTTAACTAGTGACTTTGATGAAGCATTATCAAAAAAATCTTTGAAATTTTTAACTGAAGTATTATATAAATTTTATAAAGAAAAAGTTATAGTATTAATAGATGAATATGATTCTCCTATAATATCAGCCTATGAAAATGGATATTATAATGAAGCAATTAATTTTTTCAAAGGTTTTTATGGAGATGTACTTAAAACTAATGAATATTTACATATGGGAGTTTTAACTGGGATAGTTAGAGTAGCTCAAGCAGGGATATTTTCTGACTTAAATAATATAGAAAATTATACTATCCTTAACAGGAAATATTCTCAATATTTTGGACTACTTGAAGATGAAGTAGAAAAAGCTCTCCAAGATTATGATGTTAGTTACAAACTTGAAGAGGTAAAGTCTTGGTATAATGGATATAGATTTGGAGATTCAGAGGTATATAATCCATTAAGTATATTAAAATTTTTAAGTAATCAAGAGTTAGGAGCTTATTGGATAAATACATCTGGAAATGCTTTGATAAAAGAATTGCTTAAAAATTCTGATAAAACAGTATTTGATACATTGAACAACCTATTCAATGGAAAAGAAACTGTGGTATACATAAGTCAAAGTATAGCTTTAGGAAATAATTTATCCTCTGATGATTTATGGGAATTGCTATTATTCTCAGGATATTTAACAGTAAAAGAAAAGATAGATATGAATACATATTTTGTGAGAATACCCAATAATGAGATAATGACATTCTTTAAAAATCTATTCGTAGATATTATTTTTAATGGACTTGGAACTATTAGTAGATTAAAAGTGGCACTTTTAACTAAAAATTTAGATGAAATAATAAGTTGTCTTGAAAATCTTGTGTTAAATGTAATGAGTATGTATGACACAGATAAGAGATATGAAAATCCTTATCAAACTCTTTTAGAAGGATTTTTATATGGACTAGAGGGAACATATCTTTCAATTCCTAATTTTGAAAGTGGAGATGGAAGACCAGATATAATATTAAAGCCAATATTAAAAAATAAACCAGCCTATATCTTAGAATTGAAGAGATTGAAGGATAGAACAGTAGAAAAAGAGTTAGAAGAAGCTTTAAATCAAATTAAGACAAATAGATATGATACTCTTTTAAAAAGAGAGGGAATAAATGATATAACCAATATAGCTTTAGTTTTTGATGGGAAAAGAGTATATCATAAAATAGAAAAATAGGGAAGAACCCAATAAACAAGAAAATCTTACTACTGAGCAAGAGAGATATAGCAAGACTTGGTTAAGTAAAAGTATAAAATTGACAGATTGTATTAAATTAAGTGGATTAAGTAGGGTTACTTTTTATAGAATAAAAGCTAGTTTGATTTCTAAAGAAAATAATTCTAAACCTAAAATTGAGAAAATAGAAGAACCTTTTGATATTTTATATGATGAGAGTATAGATAAAGGAGTTTTCAACATGTCTTTGAAAACTCCCTTTTTAGTATAAAATATTAAAAATTAATCTTCGTTATTATCTGTATTTTCTAAACTTTCTAAATTAAAGAAGTAGTTGCTAAGCTGTTTGGCACATTCATCCATATCAGTATAGTGTAATGAGAGTTCAAATTTATGTTTATCAATACTCACCTCATAAAGTGGATCATAGTATTGTTTGATTAGAATCTCTCCTAACTCTCTAAGTTTTTTCTCATGTAAAAGTTGTAGATAGTTAGCTGTCTTTTCTTTTGATACATAACGAGCCACCTTCATAATACACTCTTCAAGCTCATTTTCAGAGACATTAGTGTAATCTTCCAATAAAACATCTAATCTATTTGGAATATTTGTATCTATGAATAGATGTTGTCCTGCAGTCATACTAGAATAAACTGATTCAGGTATATAGACATTTCCAATTCTTTTACTTTCACTCTCAACAACTATATATTTTGTTTTACAAGTTCTAAGAAATTCGAAGATTTCTCCATCAAATCTTTTTTGACTCTGTGGAAGTTTTTCACCTAAAGCACCAAAGAAAGAGCCTTTGTGAGCAGCTATTCTTTCAAGATCTAAAACTGAAACTCCAAGGTCGATCATCTTATTTAAAATTTTAGTTTTTCCTACACCAGTACGACCATGTACAACTATATATTTAAAATTTTGATTAAGTTGTGGAATATTAGCTATTATAAAATCTCTATAAGCTTTATATCCACCTTCAAGTTTTGCAACTTTATATCCAAGACTTCCAAAAAGTGATGTTATAGATGAACTTCTCATTCCACCTCTAGCACACATAAAAACAAGTTTAGAGTGTTTTTTTGAAAGTTCTTGTATCTGTTCAAAAATTTCAGGTAATCTTTTTGAAATAAACTCTACTCCCAATTTTTTTGCCTTCTCTTTAGATTCTTGTACATAAGTAGTTCCTACTAAAACTCTCTCTTCATCAAGAAGGACAGGGATATTAACAGAGTTAGGAACTTTATCTAATTCAAATTCTTTTGGAGTTCTAACATCAATAAGAATTGCATTTTTTTCCTTTAAAAAATTTTCAAAACTGACTAAATTCATTTTATTCTCCTTACATTTTGACAACATTTTACTCTGTATTATATCACAATTATGAAGATATTTGAATAAATAAATAGTGATAATTAGTATAGAAAAAGAGAGAGTATTTTTGATAGTTAAACTATCAACCAATAAATACAATATATAGTAAACTTATAAAAAATAAACACTATATTTTGTGGAAAATGTGATATAATGTTATGGGGAATAATAAAAAAAGAGAGGTAATTAAATGGATATTAAAAAGTGGCTTGGAGATGAAAATAAATTAGGAATTGATATTTGGGAAAAAAAGTATAAATACGATGGTGAAACATTTGAAACTTGGTTAAATAGGGTGTCAGGTGGAGATAAAGAATTAAAAGAGATGATAGAGAATAAAGAGTTTATTTTTGCTGGAAGAATACTCTCTAATAGAGGATTAGCAAAATTAGGAAGAAAGATAACTTATAGTAATTGCTATGTGGTAACTCCTCCAGAAGATAACTTAGAATCTATATTTGATACAGCAAAAAAATTAGCAAGAACCTATTCATATGGAGGTGGTTGTGGTGTAGATATTTCTAAGTTGAGACCTAGAGGAGCTGAAGTCAATAACTCTGCTAAATATACAACAGGTTCAATATCATTTATGGATTTATACAATATGACTACTGATATAATTGGACAAAAGGGAAGAAGAGGTGCTTTGATGATCTCAATAGATGTCAATCACCCTGATATAGAGGAGTTTATTAAGATAAAATCAGATTTAACAAGAGTGCAAAAAGCAAATATCTCTGTAAGAGTAGATGAGAATTTTATGAAAGCTGTTATAGAGAATAAAACTTATGAAACAACTTTTAATGTTATAGATACAGGTGAGATAATAAAAAAGAGCGTAGATGCCAATAGATTATTTACAGAGTTAGCAGTTCAAAACTGGAGATTTGCAGAGCCTGGAATACTTTTTTGGGATAGAATTTCAAAATGGAATTTATTGAGTGAAGATGATGAATTTGAATATGGTGGAACAAATCCTTGTGCTGAAGAACCCTTACCAGCAGGAGGAAGTTGTCTATTAGGTTCGCTTATCTTACCTACTTTTGTAGAGAATGGAGAGTTTTGTTTTGAAAGATTAAAAAAAGTTGTTAAGAAGGCTGTAAAAGCTTTGAATGATGTTTTAGATGAGGGGTTACCACTACATCCGTTAGAAGAGCAGAGAGAATCTGTAAAAAATTGGAGACAGATAGGGTTAGGAGTATTAGGAGTTGGAGATCTATTAATAAAATTAGGATTAAAATATGGTTCAGATGAATCTTTAGAATTTTGTGATAGAGTTGCTAAAACAATAATTGATAGTGCTCTAAAAGCTAGTGCAATGCTGGCAAAAGAAGAGGGAAGCTTTCCAAAATATAGAGCAGAGAAGATATTGAAATCTCCATTTTTATTAGAGAATGCAAGTCCAGAAACATTGGAACTAATAAAAAAGTACGGACTTAGAAACTCACAACTTTTAACAATTGCACCTACAGGATCAATAGGAACTATGCTTGAAATGAGTACAGGAATAGAGCCAAATTTCGCTTTTTCATATACAAGAAAAACAGAGAGTCTTCATGGAGAGGATGTGTATTATAAGGTTTTTATTCCAATTGTGAAAAGATATATGGAAGAGAATGCTCTTAAAGATGAAGATGAGTTACCAGATTATTTTATCACTGCTCAAAATTTAAATCCATATAATAGGATAAAGATGCAAAGTGTGTGGCAAAAAAGAATAGATGCTAGTATTTCATCTACTATAAATTTAGTAAATAAAGTTTCAGTTGAAGAGGTAAAGCAATTGTATATTGAAGCTTGGAAAAGTGGATTGAAGGGAATGACTGTTTATAGAGCTGGTTGTGATAGAGAGGGGATACTCACTGTAGATACTAAAAAAGCTAAGAGTGCAGAAGAAGCATTGAAAGATAAGATGGAAACTATAGGAAGAGGAGTTTTGAAACCAATAGCTCAAGACACAATTTACTATCCATATAAGATGAGAATAGGTTGTGGAAAATTAAAAGTCATGATAGGTTATTCGCCAAGTGAGAGGGCAATTCAAGATCTATATGTAATAAGAAGTGGTACTGGTGGTTGTGAGAAAAATATTCAAGCAGTAGCTATATATATGTCAGGAATTTTAAGACTGGGTGGAAATCTATTTATGCTTGAAGATGCTATTGATGGTGTGAGTGGTTGTACTTCTTTTGCAGTGGCAAGAAGTAAAAATTTAGATGTGAGTCAAGGAAGTACTTGTCCTTCGGCAATTTTAAATATTTTGAAAAAGTTTGAAAAAAATATGGGATTAAGTGGACATACAGAAGCTATTCAGTTGATGGATAAAGAGGAAAAAAATGAACAAAAGATGGTAGAGGAATTGGAGAAAAGAAAGATAAATTGTCCAGAGTGTGGAAGTGAATTGGAAGTTACAGGAGGATGTTACTCTTGTAGAAATTGTGGATATTCAAAATGTGAGTAACAGTTTTGCTTTTTTTTAGAAAAATTGATATAATATTATAAAAAGAGGAGTTAAAAAAAGCTCCTCTTTGTTCAAATACATAAAATAAAATATGGTGAATATATGAAAAAAGAAGCAAGAAGAGTATTGAAAGAGATATATGGATATGACAATTTTAGAAGAGGACAGGAGATAATAGTTAATTCTGTATTGTCAGGAAGAGATACTTTGGGAGTGATGAGTACAGGTGGAGGAAAATCAATCTGTTATCAAGTACCAGCACTCTTATTTAAGGGGTTAACAATAGTAATCTCACCTCTAATATCATTGATGAAAGATCAGGTAGATTCGTTGAGACTTTTGGGAATAAAAAGTGTATATATAAATTCAACTCTATCTAAAGATGAGTATGTGGAGAGTCTTAGAAAGATACGTCAAGGTGAGGCCAAAATAGTTTACGTAGCTCCAGAAAGATTGAATAATGAGAGGTTTGTTGAATTTATAAAAAAATATAGGATTTCAATGATAGCAGTAGATGAAGCTCATTGTATATCACAGTGGGGACATGACTTTAGAAAAAGTTATCTAGAGATTCCCAATTTTATAGGCAAGATAGATCAAAGAGTACAGGTCTTAGCTCTTACAGCTACAGCAACTAAAGAGGTTAGAAGAGATATTGAAGAAAAACTGGCTCTTAAAAATCCCTTTGTATATGTTCATGGATTTGACAGAGAAAATATTTTTTTTAAAGTTGTAAAAAATGTAGTTCCAGAGGCATATATAGTAGATTATTTGAAAAAGGTTGGAAAAAAATCAGGAATAATCTATGCCTCAACGAGAAAAGAGGTAGATAATCTCTATGCCTATTTAAAGTTGAGGGAGATAAATGTGGGGAAATACCATGCTGGTTTAGGAGAGAATGAAAGAAAAGAGAATCAGGAAAAATTTTTAAAAGATGAGATTCAGATAATGATAGCTACAAATGCTTTTGGAATGGGAATAGACAAGTCTAATGTAAGATTTGTAATACATAGAAATATTCCTAAGGATATGGAGAGTTACTATCAAGAGGCTGGAAGAGCAGGGAGAGATGGTGGACCTTCAGAAGCGATACTTATGTTTTTTGAAGAGGATGTAAGTACTCAGATGTTTCTAATAGAGAGTAACGAAGAGAGTGAAGATGAACTAAAAAAAGAAAAGGTAAAGAAACTTGATGCAATGATAGAGTACGCCTATCTCGAAAGTTGTTATAGAGAGTATATCTTAAAGTATTTTGGAGATAAGAGAATAAAAAATTATTGTGGAAAGTGTGGAAATTGTAAAACTTTAAAAAATATAGAGGATCTTACAATAGAGGCTCAAAAAGTCATATCTTGTATAGGAAGAGCAAAAGAGAGTATTGGAATATCTACATTGGTAAATATTTTATATGGTAGAAGTGATACTAAGATGGATAGAAAGGAGTACAACAAACTTTCAACTTTTGGAATAATGAATGATAGAGATATTAGATGGATAGAGGAGTTTATAAATTTTTTGATTTCTGAAGGGTACTTTGAGCAGAGTGCAGGAAGTTTTCCAGTACTAAAGTTGAATAAAAAATCAAGAGGTGTATTAAAAAATGAGATCTCTGTATTTAGAAGGTTAGACGAGAAGATAACCTTTGATTACTTTGAAGATCCGTTATTTGAGGAGCTAAATCAATTGAGAAACGAGATAGCTATAAGAGAGGACGTAGCTCCATATATTGTATTTTCAGATATGACACTTTTAGAGATGGCAGAGTACAAACCTAAAAATAGATGGGATATGCTAAAAATTAGAGGAATAGGAAATCAAAAGTTTAAAAATTATGGAGAAGAGTTCTTAAGAGTAATTAATAGGTATGATGATGAGGATATGGAAAGAGTGAAACAGGAGAGTAAACTCTATGAAGGATTAGATGATGAGAAGATAGATACCTTGAAAAAAAGATTGGGAGTGACAATGGAGAATGAAAAAGTAAAGGAGATTCTTTATGAGACAGTTCTCAATTTTCTTGTAAAATAGATCTAATATAAAAAGAGCAATGCCCTAGTGTTTTTTAGAGTATTGCTCCTCTTTTTTATCTTCTAAAGAGATATTTAGATAGCTTAATATAGAGTTACAGAAATCTTTTCCAAAAATATGAGATAAAACTTCATAGTAATTTAGAATAAAGGGACGGTACTCATCTATTTTGAAACCGATTGGGTTTTCTCTCCTGAAATAGGGAGATTTAGATTTTTCAATATCCATACATGGGAAATCAGAATCATTGAGTGAGAGATAGTTGTTTCCTTTAGTTGGAACAAAGATATATAGAGTATTTCCATCCAATATTATTTCAAGTGGATAGATTGAACACCAAAGAGGTTTTGTATCAATTATCTCCCCAAGACTCATATGGTTATCAATACATATTTTATGAATAGCACAAAGGCTTCTATCTATGTGTACACAAGAGCAGGTACATCTATCAAAAACAGTTTCAACCATATTTTCGGGAATTAAAAATTGATCATTTTTAATGGAAGTTAAAATCTCTTTTTCAGTCATCCCCTCCTCCTTCATAATGGATATAGCTTGAGTTAAGTTGTTGTACTCTTTGAGATTATCCAAGATAATCTCACGAGCTTTGGAGTTAAACTCATAGGGGAACTGTACACAACAGTTGGTAAGACAGTTAAAGCAATCGAAATTACTCAACCATTCAAAACTTCTTACATCAATAATAGCTGAGTAGTTCTTATTTAAAAAAGTTACCTCCATTTTAATCTTCTCTATCTTAGCAAAATAATCTCTTATTCTTTTTTCTAATTTTGGGGATAAATCCCTATCGTGCATAAAATATCTCATAAATCCTCCTATAAAACATCTGTTCTAAGTATACTATTTTTTCAAAATTTAAGCTACAACTATTTTTATTTTTTAGTAAAAAATGATAAAGAAAAAATTTTTTTATGATTAAAAATTGATTGTTCTAATAAATTAAATATGATATAATTACTAAAGGATAAAATGAAAGATGAGGATATGAAATGAAAAAGAGTTTAGTTGTAAAACTTATTTATGAGTTTTATTTTTTAATGTTTGCTCTTACAGAAAGAAAGAAAAAACCCACAGATGCAAACAAGATAGCTAATAAATTTCTAAATTATAATAATAAAAGAGTGATGAAAAGTATTGAAAATAAGAAGATAAACAAAGTTTTAATATTACTTCCTCATTGCTTACAAAAGTATTCTTGTGTTTTTAAAGTGACATCTGATATAGAAAATTGTAAAAGATGTGGTCAATGTGTAATAGGTGATTTTTTGAACATAAAGAAAGAGTTTCCTATAGAGGTAAAAGTGGCTACTGGAGGAACTCTCGCTAGAAAGCATATAAAGAGTATAAGACCAGATCTAGTGATGGCAGTAGCTTGTAAAAGGGATTTAGTATCGGGAATACATGATGCTTATCCAGTAAATGTATATGGAATTTTTAATGAAATAGTAAATGAACCTTGTATAGATACAACTGTTTCAATAGCAAAAGTGAAAGAATTTTTAAATAAAATATTTTAATATTAATATACAGGAGGTAGAACTTGAAAATTAGATATTTTTTAGGAGCCCTTATTTTTGTATTGGGAGTTTCAGCCTTTGCATCAGAAAAAGAGGATTTGGCCTTTGTAGACGAATTATATAAACAGAAAAAATTTGATCTAGCAATAGTGGAATCAAAAAGTTTTTTGGATAAATATCCAACATCTAAATATAATAAAAATATTCAAGATAGGATAGCAAAAGTATATTTTTTACAAAAGGATTATCCCAATGCAATAAAGTATTTTAAAATTTTGTTGATGAATAATAATCTGAAAGAAGATGATAAAAATGAGATAAGATACTATTTAGTAAGATCTTATGCAGATATTGGAGACGAAAAAACAAGTGACGAGTATTTGAGTACAATAAATAGTAAGAGTGATTATTACGAAAAGGCTATATATGACAATGGAACTGCCTATTTAAGCAGTGAAAATTATGTTATGGCAGAAAAAGAGTTTCAAGAAGTGATGAACTTAAATAAGAAGTACTATAATGATTCGGTTTTAAGTATGGCGTTATTATCTTATAACAAAGGAGATTATAATAGGAGTATAGCTTATTTAGATCAATATTCACAAATAAAGGGAAAGAAAAATATTATTTTTATGAACTACCTATTGGGATCTAGTTACTATAAATTAAATCAAGCAGATTTAGCTATAAGATATTTTGAAGATGGATTGAATGAAAATAAAAATAGTGCATATGGAAAAAAAGCCGGGTTAAATCTAATAGAGATATATAGTAATAAGGGTGAATTGGAGAAAGCAGAGAGTAAGTTAGCTATTTTAAAGGGGAGCAAAGAGTATGATGAAGGGTTGAGAATATTAGGAGACTCTTATGCTACTAAAGGTGATTATAATAAGGCTGTAGAATACTACAATCAAGTGAAAGATCTCTCTAATCCTAAATTGCTATATAGTTATGGTTTTTCCCTTTATAAATTAAATAAATTAAAAGAGGCACAGACTTATTTTGAAAGTTTGAAGAGTAGTTCCTTTTATAATCAGGCTATATACTATATTTTTGCTATTGATTACAAATTAGGAAATTATAAAAAGATAATAAAAAATAGAAATGAAGTAAAGAGAGTTGTAGTAAACCAAAAGGATACAGAGAGCATAAATACAATTATAGCCAATTCAGCCTATGAAGTTGGAGATTACAAGATATCAAAAGATTACTATGCTAGAAACTATACATTAAAACCTAACTTAGAGAGTCTTTATAGAATAATTGTAATAGATTCTAGATTGGGTGATGTAGAGGATATAAAGAGAAGATTTTCAGAGTATAAGGGTAAATTTGCTAGTGATAAAAAATACAAGAAGAATATCTATATATCTGTAGGTGAACTTTATTACAAAAAGGATATGTTAGATGAGAGTGTAGAGGTATATAGAGAGTATCTCAATGAGAATCAGGATTTTGATATTTTAAATAACTTAGTATCAGTACTATTAGTTAAACAAAATTATTCTGAGATGATGAAGTATTTAGATGGAGCAGACAGCTCACCAAATAGTGTATATTTGAGAGGAATTGCATCAATGGGAATGGGAAATTATTCTGATGCAAGTGGATATTTTACAATAGTAGAGCAAGATACAGCAACAACACCAGAGCTATTAGAAAAGATTAAATTTAACAGGGTGAGAAACTCTTTTCTATGGGGAAAATATGATGAAGCAATAAAATTTGGAGAAGAGTATTTACAAACTTATCCAGAGGGAGCTAATAAGGGTGAAGTTTTGGATAAGACAGCAATTAGTTATTTTAGACTGGATAATTATGATAAGAGTAGAGAGTATTATTCAAAATTAAGAGAATTACCAGAAAATAGTGAGTATGCAAGATTCCAAATAGCTGATTCGTACTATGCTCAAGGAAAATATGATCTAGCAGAGACAGAGTATAAGAGTTTATTTAGTGAATTTCCAGAGGGAAAATACTCTGAAAATGCTAATTATTGGTATTTAAATGCTTTGGTTAATCAGGGCAAATTAGATGAGTTTGAAAAGAGTAAAGGGGAGTTTTTAGCAAAATATCCTAATTCAACTATGAGATCAAATATCTATATATTAGCTGGACAGATATATGAGAAAAAGGGAGATAGAGAGGGAGTATTAACAAACTATGAAAAGCTTTATAGTAGCTCTTCAGATCCTAAGACAAAAGATGAAACTGCTACAAAAATTATAGATATTCATATTGCTACTGATAAGCTTGAAGAAGCAATGAGCTATATAGCCAACTTAGAAAATCTTGAGATAAAAAGTTACTATAATTCATTAATATATGAAAAACAAGGTAAAAAAGAGGAAGCTTTAAAAGAGTATAATAACCTTTTAAAAGGTGAAAAGTATAAAGGGTTTGCTGGAATAAACTTGGGGAATCACTATTTTGATACTAAGGACTATAAAAAAGCTAGAGAGTATTATAAAATAGTTGATGGATTAGAAAGTACACCATATAAAGATTTTATTCTGTATCAACTTTCTACTATAGATGAACTTGAAGGTAAGAATGAGAGTGCTTTGAGAGGATATACAAAGGGATATGTATTGTATAAAGGGGAGTATTCTGATCTATCTAAATTAAAGGCAGCACAAATCAATGAAAAACTGGGAAAAGAGAAAGATGCTATGGCACTGTACAAGGAGTTATATGCATTGGAGAATTTCCAATATAAGAGCTTTGTATTAGAAAAATTAATATATTTTACATTAAAAAAAGGTAATAAAGTTGAAGCAAAAAAATATTATTTAGAATTACAAAAAATAGATAAAAAAACTTCAGAAAAATACAATCAATTTTTTAACCAGGAGGCTTAACTATGAAAAAACTATTAACAGTATTATTTTTAGCAACTACTATTTGTGCTATGGGAGCAGATGAGGGTGTAACAGCCTTAGATAAACAGGTTCAGGGAGTTAATAAGGAGCAACTTGAGATAAGAGAGATTCCTACAGAAGAGGTAATATTAGAGAATCAAAAAATAGAGTCAGGAGCTATAAAAGTAACAAATGATAACTATCAAAATCAAACTCAAAAGATAAAAGTGGTACAAGGGGATAAGAGTGCTCTTGAAGAGGAACTATCTCAAGGTGTGGAAGAGAAGTCATATTGGAAATATATTTTGGGTGGTTTAGGAGTTGTAGCTTTAATTATTGCATTATAGATTGAATAAAATACTTATTTTTTAGGAGGACAGATGTACTATTTAACAAATGGTGGAATACTAATGTATGTGATACTTATTATGTCAATAGTAGGTGTTAGTGCTATTATAGAGAGATTTATATATTTTGCTAAAAACGAGAGAGAGAATAGAGGCTTTTTATCAAAAGAGATAAAAGAGGGTTTAGATAGTGGAAATTTAAAAGATTTAATAATTATGTTGAACAAAGAGAAAAGTTCTGTGTCAAAGGTATTGAAAGAGGTGCTTTATGAACTTTATAAAAATCCAAATGCCACTACACAAAAATTAGAGGAAAAGGGTAAAGAGAAAGCTATGTATCAAGTTACTCAACTGGAAAGAAATATGTGGTTAATATCTTTAGCAGCTCACCTAACTCCATTGATTGGATTATTGGGAACAGTTACAGGAATGATTAAGGCATTCCAAGCTGTTGCATTATATGGAACAGGAGATGCAGCTGTACTAGCTAAAGGGATATCTGAAGCACTATTTACAACAGCAGGAGGACTTTTAGTGGCGATACCAGCTTTAATGTTTTACAATTATTTTAATAAAAAGATAGAGAGAATAATATCTGATATGGAAATAACTACTACAGAGCTTATAAACTATTTTAGAAAGTAGGAGACCAATTATGAAAATAGAAAGATATAAAAAAAGAGGAGAGTTAATTTTGGAACTTACCCCTCTAATAGACGTAGTATTTCTTTTACTAATCTTTTTTTTGGTGGCAACAACTTTTGATGATATGAAGGGTGGAATCAAGATAGAATTGCCACAATCTACAATTAGAGAGATATCAGATATAAAAGAGATACAGGTAATAGTGGATAGAAATAAAAAAATAGTCCTCAACTATAAAGAGAAGGGTAAAAGTGAAAAGATAAGTGTAAATAAAGAGAATTTAAAAGCTAAACTATCAGAGAAGTTAGCTAATTCAACAGAAAAAAATGTGATAATTAGTGCAGATAAAAAGATAGACTATGGGTATATAGTAGAGATAATGACTATATCAAAAGAGGCAGGAGCTTCATCACTAGACATAGATACAGCAGATAAAAAATAGAGGAGGGGCTTATGAAAAAAGATGATGGAATAAGTATACTCCTTTCAATAGTGATAAATATAATTATAGTTATACTAATTCCAAGTTTATCGACAAAAAGAGTGGAAAACCAAAAGATAAAAATAGGTTTAGTAGCTTATGAAAATAAGAATAGAACAAAGTTAGATGGACAGAAAAATAGTAATAGTAGTGAAAAAAAGAGCTCTCAAGAGTTACAGAAAAAGATTAAAAAAATTAATGAAGTAAAAAAAGTAGAGGAGAAGAAAAAAGAGAAAACTCCAAATAAATCTAAAGATAAGATAGATATGGAGAGCTTAAATAACATAGTTACTAATATTTCTGCTCCTAAGATTGAAGTTATAAAAAATCTTCAACCAAATCCAAGTGTAAGAAAGATAAAAGAGATAAAAGCTCCAACTAAAGAGTTTGCTCAGAAAGAGAGAATGGAGTCTAATAGTAATCTAAGTAAGGATATAGTTCTTGCTAAAGAGGAGATCGTAACTGAAAATGAGAAGCTAGATTTAAAAGAGGATGATAAGATAGCTTTTAACTCTGAAGTAGGTAAAGACGAGTCTTTTGATAGAATACTTAAAATTACAGGAGAGACAGAGGGACTTCCAAGTGGTTATAGATTGGGAACAGAAGATGGAGATATAATAGCTAAATGGGATGGGTCAAATAGAGAGCCAGTATATCCAGAAAGTGCTCAATTAAAAGGATTACACGGTAGTGTAAGAATTAAAATGGAGATAGATGAGAGTGGAAATGTAAAATCTCTTCATTTAGAAAAAGGTAGTGGAGTTCCTGAGATAAACAATGCTATTGAAGAGGTTGGAAGAACATGGAAAATATATTTAAATAAAAATGGTTTAAGTGTAGAGGGAAATGTAATCTTGGAATATAATTTCATACTAAAGGGGAAGATTGACTAATTATTAAATATTACAAGAGGTGAAAGGATGATTCTTTTAGGATTCAGATTGGAGAGAAATTTAAAAGAGGAGCTAGAGAATAATTTTGAAAATGAATTAACATTTGCTGAAAATATAAGCGAATTTATAGATTTTTTAAAAACAAAAAAGTATGAAGCTATAATTATTGAGGAGAAAAACCTTCAAGAAGAGGCATTGATAAATCTTATAAAAAAGGTTGGAGAGTATCAAAAGAAAGGTGTTATAATTGTTTTAGGAGAGACTTCAAACTTAAAAGTAGTAGCTGGAAGTGTTAAAGCAGGAGCTTATGATTATATTTTAAAACCTGTGGATACTCCAACTATAATAAAAGTGATAGAGAAGTCTGTAAAAGATTATAAACTTTTAGCAGAGCGTATAGATAAGCATAAGAGTTCTGGAGATAAATTAATAGGACAGACAAAAGAGATTGTGGAGCTATATAAGATGATAGGAAAGGTTGCCACAAGTAGAGTTCCTGTTTTAGTTGTAGGAGAGAAGGGAACAGGAAAAACAAGTGTAGCTAAGGCTATTCACCAATTTAGTGATTGGTCAAATAAACCTTTAATCAGTATAAACTGCACTTCATTTCAAAATGAACTTTTGGAAAGAAAGATGTTTGGTTATGAAAAGGGAGCATTTAAAGGGGCTGTATTTCCACAGATAGGAGAATTAGAGAAAGCTAATGGAGGAACACTTCATTTAGGGAATATCGAATCTCTAAGTCTAGATCTACAATCTAAAGTACTTTACTTTTTAGAAGAGGGAGAGTTCTTTAGAATGGGTGGAGCAGAGCCAATAAAAATAGATATTAGAGTTGTTGCAACAACTTGTGAAAATTTAGAGGAATTAATAAATCAAGGAAAATTTATAGATGAATTATATAGAAAATTAAGAGTCTTAGAAGTAAATATTCCTCCATTGAGAGATAGAAAAGATGATATTCCATTGATAGTAGATCACTATCTATTAGAATGTAATGATGAGTTACACAAAAATGTAAAAGGAATTAGTAAACCAGCCTTGAAAAAGATGTTGAGATATGAGTGGCCAGGAAATGTAAATGAGTTAAAAAATGCTGTAAAATCAGCTGTTGCCCTATGTAGAGGTACATCTATATTGATAGAGGATCTACCTAGTAATGTATTGGGAACAAAGATTACAAAGAAAAAGGGAGAGAGTCAAATTTCAGATTTGAAAGAGTGGATAAGATCTGAATTAGTTGAATTTAAGAATAATAATCAACAAGACTACTATGGAAATATCATATCAAAAGTAGAGAAAGAATTGATACGTCAAGTGTTGGAGATAACTAATGGAAAAAAAGTAGAGACTGCTGAGATCTTAGGAATAACAAGAAATACCCTAAGAACAAAGATGAGTAACTACGGTTTGGAGTAAAAGATGCATATAACATTATATAGAAAATATAGACCTAAAAATTTTGAAGAGGTAGCAGGACAAAAGGAGATAGTAAAGACATTAAAAACCTCATTAGAGAATGGGAAAATGTCACAAGCCTATCTGTTTACAGGACCTAGAGGTGTTGGAAAAACTACACTAGCAAGACTTATAGCTAAAGGGGTTAACTGTTTAAAAGATGGGATTACAGGTGAGCCTTGTAATGAGTGTGAAAACTGTATCGCCATTAATAATGGAACTTTTTTAGATATGATTGAGATAGATGCTGCCTCTAATAGAGGAATAGATGAGATAAGACAATTAAAAGAGAAGATAAACTATCAACCTGTTAAAGGAAGAAAAAAAATATATATAATAGATGAGGTTCATATGTTGACTAAGGAGGCGTTTAATGCCTTACTAAAAACATTGGAAGAACCACCAGAACACGTTATATTTATATTGGCAACAACAGAAGTTGATAAGATACCAGCAACGATAATATCTAGATGCCAGAGATATGATTTTAAGACTTTAACCCTAAGCTCAATGAGAGAGCAGTTACAATTTATTGCAGAGAAAGAGGGTATAACTCTTCCTGATGATGTAGCAGAGCTTATCTATGAGAGTTCTGGTGGAAGTGTAAGAGATGCAGTTTCAATCTTAGAGAGAATTATGATCACTTGTTTTGGTGAAGAGATTACACTAGAAAAGAGTGAAAAGATATTAGGAGTAACTTCAGCAAGAAAGATGGAGGAGTTCCTAACTGAAGTAAATAATAAAAATTATACTAATCTTATAAAGATGTTGGATCTATTTTGGAATGAGTCACTGGATATAGAGCTGTTTTTTAAAGATTTTGCTAAGTATTGTAAGGGACTGATGAGTAGAGAAAAGCTTTCTGTGGAGCAAGGAGTTTCTATTATAGGGTGTATTTTTGATTCTTTAAATAAATTTAAATATGAAGAGGATAAGAGATTGATAGGTTATGTAATAGCAGATAACTTAATCAAGAAAAATCAACCTAGAGAAAAAATTGTTGAAAAAATAATAGAAAAAGAGGTAGCAGTTCCAATGCCAGTGAGTTCATCAAACTCAGAAGAAAAAGGAGTTTTAGAAGGGGTAACTCTAGAATATATTTCAGGTAGATGGAATGAGATTCTTAAAGAAGCTAAAAAAGAGAAGATAACTTTAGGAGCATTTCTTGTCACAGCAAAACCTTATAAATTAGAGGGAGACACTCTATATGTAGGTTTTGATGCAGAGAGTACATTTTGTAAAGAGCAGATGGAAAACAGTATGTACAATGATGTATTTTTAGAGGTTGTTAAAAAATTAATAAATCCTAAAATAAAGGTAAAATATGTGTCTTTAGGTAAGAAAAGAGAGGATAAAAAAGATAGTGAAGATTTTACAAAAAAAATAGTGGATTTCTTTGGTGGAGAAATTATGGTATAATATGTAAGGAGAAAAAATGATTTTACTAAGTAGTGTGTTAACAATTGTTCTTTTATTTCTTCTTTCACTTCTTATGCCTGTGATGAGTTTTGCTCTTCCTGTCTATAAGATTAAAAAAATGAAGGATTTTTCTTGTAGAGAGAAATTAGTGGCAAATATAGTTGTTATGGGAGCAATAGCAGTAATAAATCCTATGTTATTATATTTTTATGTAGGGTTTTTCCTTGTGATTGAGGTACTGTATAAGTATTTTGAAAAAGGAATGACGAAGATAAAAAAATTTGATAGAATAGTTATAATTTCAATTGTTATAACTGCTCTAATGGGATTTCTATTATTTTGTCTAAGGGATAAGATTGATGCTAATATGGATATCTTGTTGGAGTTCTATCAAAAGAATTTTCAAATTAGCAAGGTTGAAAGTATTAAAATTTATGAAGAGATGAAAGAAAACTTTATATACTATACTTTTATATATAGTATTCTAAATGTATTTGTAATATATGTATCATTAGATTCAGATGATTACCATAAGTGGGAGATATCTTTTGAGTGGTTACTGGTATATATAGTTAGTTATTTTATGATTCACCTATTGAAATTTGATAATTTTTATGTTATAAATGCTTTAAATATAGGTGAGACAATATTTATATTTTATGGAATAAAGAGTATATATGCTACTCTTTATGAAAAGATAAAGTATAAAGGAATTGATAATGCAATAGCTGTAATGATAGGGCTATTATTTCCATTTGGAACTTTTCTATTGGGAGTTTTAAAAGGATTTAGAATAGATAGAGATACTAAGAAGAGATAATTGGAGGATAAAAAATGGCAAAAATACAGGTAATATTGACACAAGATGTAGCAGGACAAGGAAGAAAAGGGGATATAGTTTCAGTTTCAGATGGATATGCTCATAACTTTTTAATAAAAAATAATAAGGGTATTATAGCAACTCCAGAAGAGTTAAAAAAAATAGAAAATAGAAAGAAAAAAGAAGAGAAAAAACAACAAGAGGAAAAAATAAAATCTGAAGAGTTGAAAAAAGTTATTGAAGCTAAAAAAGTGGAGATAAAAGTAAAAACTGGAGAGAATGGTAAACTATTTGGAGCAATTACAAATAAAGAGGTAGCAGCAGCTTTAGAGCAAACTTTTGGTCTAAAAATAGATAGAAAAAAAATAGAGTGTAATATAAAGAGCTTAGGGGATCACACTGCTATTGTAAAACTTCACACAGATGTAAAAGCAGAGGTAAAAATAGTAGCTAAAGCTCAATAATAGAGATTAGGAGTAAAAATGCTAGATATAGAAAATTTGAAAAAAATTCCAAGTAGTATGGAGGCAGAGAAATCTGTATTAGGTGGAATACTTTTAAAACCAGATATTTTTGGTGATATTGTAGAGATACTTAATCCCAATGATTTTTATAAAAATGGTCATAAATTAATATATGAAGCTATGAGGGATCTGTATAATACGGGAACACAGATTGACCCTATAGTAGTGGTAAATAGATTAAAGAAAAATGATAAATTTGATGAACTGGTTGGAGAAGAGTTGCTGTATGAGATAATATCTGATGTTCCAACAGCAGCTAATATTATAGAATATGCAAAAATTGTAAAAGAGAAGTCTACCTTGAGAAGATTAGGAGAGGTGGGAACAAAAATTGTTGAACTGGCCTATGAGGGATATGAAGAGGTCGATACAATCTTAGATAAGGCCGAAGGAATGATTTTTAAAATCTCTGAGAATGTAGATTCCAAAGATTTAGTTAGTTTAAAAGATGTGATAGCACAGGAGTTTATAAGATTAGAAAAAGTCTATCAAAATAAGGGTGTTGCTACAGGGATATCTTCTGGATTTTCAGATTTTGACCAGATGACGAGTGGATTCCACCCTTCAGATTTGGTAATCTTAGCTGCTAGACCAGCTATGGGAAAGACAGCCTTTGCTCTAAACTTAGCTTTGAATGCAGCTATGAAAAATAACAAAGGTGTTTTACTATTTAGTTTGGAGATGTCAAGCTCTCAATTGTTACAGAGATTGTTATCTATTGAAGCAGGAATAGGACTTCAAAAAATAAGAAATGGTTTTTTAGATCAAGATGATTGGGGAAAATTAGGTCTTGCTAGTATGAAATTATCTAATTCAGAGATAAATATTGCTGACCTACCAAATGTTAATGTACTAGAGATAAGAGCCATTGCTAGAAGATTAAAGGCAGCAGGAAAATTAGATATGATAGTGATAGACTATCTTCAGTTGATAAAGGGTAGTAATGCAAAAAATGATAGTAGACAACAGGAGATATCTGAGATCTCCAGAGCCTTAAAAGGAATAGCTAGAGAGTTGGATATACCAATAATTGCTCTATCACAGCTATCCAGAGCAACGGAGCAAAGAGCTGATAGAAGACCTATGCTTTCAGACTTGAGAGAATCAGGAGCTATAGAGCAAGATGCTGATATGGTACTGTTCTTGTATAGAGATGACTATTATAATGAGGAATCTGAAGATAAGGGACTTACAGAGGTAATAATAGGAAAACAAAGAAATGGACCTGTAGGAACTGTAAAGTTGAGATTTTTTCACGAATACACAAAATTTGCAAATTTTAGTGCAAAAGCAGATGAATAATTTAGAGAGGATTGATAATGTTGAAAAAAGTTGAATTATTAGCACCAGTAGGAAATATGGAGAAGTTTAAAATGGCTCTTCATTATGGTGCAGACGCTGTATTTTTAGGCGGAAAGATGTTTAACCTAAGAGCAGGAAGTAATAACCTTTCTGACGAAGAGTTAGAGTATGCAGTTAAATATGCACATGAAAGAGGAAAGAAAGTATACATAACTTTAAATGTAATCCCTCACAATGAGGAGTTAGATCTATTACCAGATTATGTAAAATTCTTGGATAAAGTAGGAGTAGATGGAGTTATTGTAGCTGACTTAGGAGTTTTCCAAATAGTTAAAGAAAACTCAAATCTATCAATAAGTGTAAGTACACAAGCAAGTAACACAAACTGGCGTTCAGTAAAGATGTGGAAAGATTTAGGAGCTAGAAGAGTAGTTTTAGCTAGAGAGATATCTTTGGATAACATAGCAGAGATAAGAGCTAAAGTACCAGATATTGAATTGGAAGTTTTTGTACACGGAGCTATGTGTATGGCTATCTCTGGTAGATGTTTATTAAGTAACTATATGACAGGAAGAGATGCTAATAGAGGAGATTGTGCTCAAGCTTGTAGATGGAAGTACAATCTAGTAGAAGAAACAAGACCAGGAGAGTATATGCCTGTTTATGAAGATGAGCATGGTACATACATATTCAACTCTAGAGATCTATGTACAATAGAGATAATTGATAAAATATTAGATCTAGGGGTAGACTCATTAAAAATAGAGGGAAGAATGAAGGGAATATACTATGTGGCTAATGCTGTAAAAGTATATAGAGATGCCATAGATAGTTACTATTCAGGAAATTACCAATACAATCCTAAATGGTTAGAGGAGTTAGAATCAACATCTAACAGATCATATACAAAAGGATTCTATCTAGGTAGAGCTGGAATAGAGTCTCAAAACTACAACGATAGAAATTCATATAGTCAAACTCACCAATTAGTAGCTAAAGTTGAAAAGAAACTATCTGATAACGAATATATCTTAGCAATAAGAAATAAATTATTAGTTGGAGAGAAGTTAGAGGTAGTTAGTCCAGGAATAGGAACTAGAGAGATAACTCTACCACCAATGATACTTATGAATAAGGATAAAGAGGTTGAGTCTGTAGAAGCAGCTAATCCAAACTCTTTTGTAAAGATAAAAATAGATGAAGAGTTAAATGAATTGGATATGTTAAGAAAAAGAATTTAGTATTAATATAGGGGGATAATTATGAAAAAATTTCTAATTATGAGTATGTTTATAATGAGTGCTCTATCTTTTGGAGCACAATTGAAAGTTCCAGCTGATGTAGAAAAAGAGATCAACAATTCGGCTAGAAGTTTTGACAGCTCTCAAAGAGTGAACTTTATAAATTGGCAAAAGAGATCTTATTTAAAAATTGAAAGCTTAGGAAAAGAGTCAGGTATTCCAGAAGATGAATTTTTAAGAATAAAAAATAGACTTCATAGAATGTATGGAAGTAACTATGCAAAACAGCTTCAAATATTACCAGAGGAGATGAATGATTATAGAGAGCTGGTAAGAAGAGTACAAGAGGCTACTAAAGGTAATATAGTAGATGAAGAGGTCAATGAAAAAGCTAAGGAACAGATGAAAACAACTCTATTGAATGCAGTTAGAGTTCCAACTGAAATTTTAAATGTTTATCAAGAGTCAGCAAAAGAACTTTTTCCAAATAACTATGTGATGCAGGAAAAATTTGTAAGTGCTTGTATAAGAGATTACTATAATATTCTACCCCTACTAAAAAAAGAGTTAGAAAAAGAGAATAAAAAATAACTTAAAAGAACACATTGATTTATTATGTAAATTGATGTGTTCTTTATTGCTCTGAACAAAAAAATAAAAAAAATATTGACTTTTTTAACAATGTAAAGTATATTAAATTGTTAAAAAAAATAATTTTAGATAAAGGAGTTGATAAGGAAGAAATGAAAAAGAGACAAGTATCCCTTTCTTGTGCATTATTGCCAATAATATTTTTGGTGGTAATACTTTTTTATTCTGTACAGATAGCACAACTAGAAGTACATATACCAATATTTATATCAGCAATATTTGCTGGGTTCGTAGCTTTAATATGTAAATATGCAACTTGGAATGAGTTGGAAGATGGAGTCGTAGAAACGATAAAAATGTCAATGAGAGCTGTTCTGATTCTAATGATAATAGGAATGGTTATAGGAAGTTGGATTTTATCAGGAATAGTTCCATCAATGATATACTATGGATTAAAAATTATAAATCCAGTAGTATTTTTACCAGTAACAGTTATAATATGTTCAGTAGTTTCACTTGCAACTGGAAGTTCGTGGAGTACAGCTTCAACAGTTGGAATAGCCTTAGTTGGAATAGGTGAAGGTTTGGGATTACCAAGGCCAATAATAGCTGGAGCAATAATATCAGGAGCATACTTTGGAGATAAGTTATCCCCAATGTCAGATACCACAACATTAGCACCAGCAATGGCAGGGGCTACACTATTTGACCATATAAAACATATGTTATATACAACTATTCCTTCATATTTAATAACACTTATAGGATTTGTATTTTTAGGAATAAAACATAGTTCAGGAGGAGAGGTTGATATTGCTCAAATAAATGATATTTTAAATGCGTTATCCAATTCATTTAAAATAAGTCCATTTCTTCTATTAATTCCAGTATTTGTAATAGGTATGGTTGTAATGAAAGTCCCAGCAATACCAGGATTATTTAGTGGTGCAATAATAGGGGCATTAGCAGCAGTATTTGTTCAAGGAGTGCCATTGAAACAAGCTTTATACTCACTACATTATGGGTTTAATGGTCAGACAGGAAATGCTATGGTAGATGAATTATTGAATAGAGGAGGCTTGAACTCTATGATGTGGACTGTTTCAATAATTCTATGTGCAATGACTTTTGGTGGAATAATGGAGAAATCTGGAATGTTAGGAAGAATAGCTCAAGAGATTTTGAAGTTTGCAAACACAACAGGTAAATTGATATTGGCAACACTATTAACACCAGTATTCATAAACTCTGTAGCTGGGGATCAGTATCTGTCAATAGTTATCCCTGGTAGAATGTTTAAAGAGAGTTATGAAAAGCGTGGATTAGCTCCTAAGAACCTTTCTAGAGCTTTAGAAGATTCTGGAACAATGACATCAGCCCTAATTCCTTGGAATACTTGTGGAGCATTTATGATGGGAGCATTAGGAGTAGGAGCTTGGGTTTATGTTCCATACTGTCTATTTAATATAATCTCACCATTGATTTCAGCTTTCTATGGTTTCACTGGAATAACAATTGAGAAAATAAAAAAATAATTAAAAAGTAAAAGGAAAAAATTACTGTATTGAATAGTAACTTTTTCCTTTTTATAATCTGTTATTTTATTTTTTTAAGATGTTCCTCTTGAACAATTTTAATAACTTCCATCATTTTTTTCTGGATATGATTATATCCAACATCTTTAACATGTGGTAAAATACAGCTTGAACAATCCTTAATTCCAGTAGCAGTATATTTAAAATTTCCTCCACACTTATCTCCCATCATATATAGAGGGCAGTAGCAAAACATACAGTTGAAATCCTCTATCTTCTCCATCTTATGGCATGGAAAATACTCACAATCCTTATGATGAATAAATTTGTAGTTATCCATATGACATCACTCCTTAAATATTTCTAATATAAGTATACTTTTTTTGTTAAAACTTATCAAGAGAAATTTGTGAAAGAATATCAATTTTTTTATCAATAAAGTATATATTACCATTTTCAAGTCTAAATTGAAGAGGGTATATTTCAACACCTTTTTCTATGGCTAGATAAAAAAGTTCACAAAATTTTGGATCAGTTTCAAATTTTGGCCTAAAATTATTACAATCTCTAAAAATTAATAGAACTACAGCAGCTCTCTCTCCAGATTCTTTTATTTTAATAAGCTCCTTGAGATGTTTTTGTGCACGAGTACTAGGAGCATCAGGAAATTTAGCTGTTTTATTTTCTACAAGAGAGACTCCTTTAACTTCAATCCAAATTTTTTCACTATCTTTTGTTAGAAGAAAATCTAATCTACTCTCCCCGTTTTTAACTTCTGCTCTAATTGTATCCACTTTACCAAAAGGTGAGATTTCAAAATCATTTAATAGATTTTCTGAAATATATCTGTGATATGCAGAGTTTAGTAAAACATCTTCATCTCCTTCTGGAGTTCTAGCTGATACAAAGTCATATGAAGTTCTTCTCTTTTCTAAGTTTGTTGCTTTTTTAACTCCGACCAAATTATCTTTGAAAAGAAGTTCCTTTATTCTACCAGAGTCATGTACATGACATAACTCTACCTGTTGATTAAGCTCAACTTCAGCAATAAATCTATTTGGTCTATCAATAAATTTTCCGGTTAATATTTTTCCAATTTCATATATTTTTTTCATATTTCTCCTAAAAAATATAGAGAGAAACCTAAATTTCTCTCTAATAAATCACAGTTATTTTGTTGTATTGCAACCACAGTTACAATCTTTATAAGTTTCTTCAGCAAGCTCTTTAAAATTACGAGCTTCTAATTTTTTAATAAAATCCATCTGTATCTCATTGAAGGCTCTGTGAACTGCACACTCACCTCTTCTTAAACTACAAGATCCTGGATCGTTCACACAATCTTTTATAGAGATTATTGGTTCGATAGTCTCTATAGCATCTCTAAGAGTGATCTCTTCGCTAGGTTTAGTTAACTGATAACCTCCTCTAGCTCCCTTATAAATATTTACAAGCCCAGCTTTTTCTAATTTTTTTAGAATTCTTAAACTAAACAAATGTGGAATTTCTTCAGCTTCAGAAATCTCATTAGAAGAAATTATTCTATCTTGTCCATATTTTGTTAAGTAAAGTAAAATTCTTATAACGTATTCAATTTCGTTTTTAATTCTCATAATAGACTCCCTAATCCTTAATATACGACTAATTATATCATAGTATACCAAAAGTTGCAACTTTTATTTTTTTATCTCTCTTGCATTAGGGATGTTTTCATTAAGAGCAGCTTTGATAGCTACAATAGCAACTTCTAATTGTTGAAGATCAGGCTCTTTTGTAGTTATTCTCTGTAGAGAAAGTCCTGGAAAGGCTATTGCTTTTATAATAGGATTATCTAGATGTTTAGAGCTATATCTTTGTATCTCATATGAGATTCCAGCAATAAGTGGCATCAATAAAACTCTTAAAAGTACCTTTACTAATATTTTTCCAACTACTGTTGTAGGTGTAGGAAAGATAAAATCTATTGTAGAAAAAACTATTATAGCTATAAACATCACAATTAATAGAAAACTTGTTCCACATCTAGGGTGTAAAGTTGTAAATTTTTTAGCATTTTCTGGAGTTAATTCAAGCTGATTTTCATAGGCATAGATTGATTTATGTTCAGCTCCATGATATTGATATACTCTCTTTACCTCTTTAGAGAAAGAGATTAACCATATGTAGAGAATAAAAAATACCAATCTTAAAACAGCTTCTAATATATTTGAATATAGTTTATTATCAAAGAATAAAAAACTTCCAATAAGAGAGGGAAGTACGATAAATAAGCCAATCCCCAATCCTAGAGATACGATTGTAGTTAAGATCGCCTCTTTTTGTGTAATCTGCTCCTCCTCTTTCTCCTCAGCTTCGTTAGCAGAGAAGGTAAGCTCTTTTATTCCCAAAACAAGGGCATCAAAAAGCATAACAGCACCTCTAACAAATGGAATTTCAGCAAGTTTTCCCTTATTAGAAGATATTTTTGTCTTTTTATAAACTATCTCACCAGAGGGCTTTCTAACAGCAGTAGCAATGTAAGAGGGGCTACGCATCATAACTCCTTCAATAACTGCTTGACCTCCAATACTTATTCTATTTTCCATATTATTTCCTTTCTAAAACTAAATTATACTTTTTAGTATAACAAAAGTTAAATCATCTGTTTGTTCAAAATCTTCTCTAAAGTTGTTAATCTCTTTTAAAATCTCTTCTCTTAACTCTTTAGGTGATTTATTTTTATTTTTAAAGATAATATTTTGTAATCTTTCCAAGCCAAACATCTCTTTATTCTTATTTTCAGCTTCAGTGATTCCGTCAGTATAAAGAACTACAATATCACCTTTTTCTAGCTTGATCTCTCCCTGCTTATAGTTGTAATTATCTAAGAAACCGATAGCTACACCTTTTACAGTATGAAGTTCAATCTTATCACTATTAGCTTTATATACAACTAAAGGATTATGACCAGCATTAGAGTAGTAGAGAGTTCTTGTTTCTGGATCATACTTACTATGCATCATAGTTATAAACATATCTTCAGTAATATCAGAATATATAATTTTATTTAATTCATTTAAGTTTTCATTAGGAGCAAAGTCGTCAGTTAGAGTAAGAGTTTTTAAAACTGATCTTCCTAATGCCATAAGAAACGCAGCAGGAACTCCTTTTCCACTGACATCAGCTATAGTGATAGAGAAAATATTGTTATCTAAAACAGTGTAGTCATAGTAATCTCCACCAATCTCTTTAGCAGGTTCAAAGTATTGAGCTATCTCCAAACCAAAAATCTCATCAATATCTGCTGGTAAGATCTTTTTCTGAATTCGAGAGGCAACATCTAGTTCATTTGAAATTCTCTCTTTAATTAAAAGTTCAGAGTAGATTTTAGCATTGTTTATAGCGATTGCTACCTGTATAACAAGTGCTGAGATAGTCTCTTCATCTAGATCTATCATCTTAAGCTTGTCCTCTATTACATATATAACACCCAATTGCTTATCTTTAACAACAAGAGGTGAGATTACAATCTCTTCATCTGGAGCTAAGATAAATCTCTTAGATAGATCAGAGTAGATAGCCTTATAATCTTTTAGTGAAAAATTTTTAATATCGTCTTCACAAAAGTAAAGATTTTCTTTGAAATTACACTCACCCTTTGTCTTTTTATTAATTAGTCCATTCTCTTCCCAAAGATAGAGGGAGATTCTTTTAGCTCCTGTGAGGACAAAATAAGCATCTAATATAGTGTTTATGATATTATCTAAGTCTAGAACAGATAAGACAGCTCTAGAAATAGAGTTAAGATTGGATAAATTTTCTACCCTTTTCTCAAGTAATTGGTTACTGTATTCCAATTGAGTAGATTTTTGAACTAATGAGTTATAAGTTTCCTCCAACTCTTTTCTATACTCTCTCAACTCTTCAATAGAGTTTTCAAGCTCTAGATCTTGCTTGATTACATTTTTAATTGTATCCTCATACTCTTCCTTAAGTATTTCAGGTACATCTTCTAATTGCTTTTTATTTCTAATACTTGTGAGGATTGTCATCATATCTTCAGTCATATCTTCCTCTTTTTTCTTGAAATGATATAACAATAAACCAACAACAAGGATAAAAATAAAGTAGATCATTTCTCTATCCCCCATATTACATTTGATTTTTCAAAATCAATAGTTTTTCTTTCTCTTGTTTCTCTTTTCAAACTTGCTTTTTCAAGGACGCTGTTAGGAACAAGTTTTATTTTAAAGTTTTGCATATCTTTTATCTTAAGATCTTGATACTCATCAAGGATAGGGATTAACTCTAAAGGATTTGTAATATCTAAAATTTTTGTATTTATTTCAAAATCCTTTATGTTTTTAACATTTTTGTTAGCAATAAGTAGAAGTTTATTCGGGATAACAGAATCTTCAATCTCACCCTTTACCACATAAATTTTAGATTTTAGAAGATCTAAATTATCAGGTAGAGAGTCAGTGTTTAGAAATATAGGTAGACCTGATTCGGCACCTTCATCAAGGGTATCCACAGTAACCTCTATAGTCAGATTGTTTCCAAGAGCAAAAATAGTATTGGAGAATCTCTTTCTATTTTCAAAGACCTCATCTACAATTCTATCTTTATCTAGTTCAGTATAATTCTTATTTTCATTGTATAACTCAGGTTTTTTTAGGTAGTTATACCAATAAGCAATCTGTTTGTTAAGATATTTTTGTACACTTCCAGAGTTTTCAGGAGTATTTACTTTGATTTTACTATCAATAAACTCTCTCTCCTCATCAGTAAGTGAGTAAGAGTGTTTGTAGAAAACTTTTTCGCTCTCTCTAACCTCTCTTAGCTGAAGATTGTGTAGATCTTTGTAAAGCTCTAATGGAATGATAAGATTTATATCTTTTTTATGAGCCAATATTTTAGAAGCTAACACATCTAGTTGAGCATAAAATTTATCCTTTTCATTAGGAGTACTAGGGTAGAGAAGCCTGTAAAATGTGATATCATATTTATCAGGTATAATTTTTGTATTTTCAAATTGTACTATTTGACTTTTATCTTTTCTAGCTACTATATTTCCACAACCTGTGGATATAAGTAACAGTACAACTAAGAGTAATGATGTTTTTTTCATTTTTTCCTCCAGATATTAATATTCACTTTTTCTTTTGATTTAAAGTTAATAAAAGTTCTTCAGCAACTTTTTTAGGAATAAATCTACTCAATGAATCTAGATCAGCTTGAGCAATTTTTTTAACAGATCCAAAATTTTTAAGTAGTAACTCCTTACGTTTAGGACCAATTCCTGCAATATTATCTAATTCAGAAGAGATAACTCTTTTACTTCTAAGTTTTCTGTGATAAGTAATTCCAAATCTATGGGCTTCATCTCTAACCCTTTGAAAAATTTTTAAAGCTTCCCACTCTTTAGGGAAAGAAAAAGGGGTAGAGTTACCATATTTATATATCTCTTCATCTCTTTTAGCTAAGCTTAATAGCTCAGCTATTCCATCTTTTCCAATCTCTCTAAAGACCTCTCCAGCTGCATTTATCTGTCCAAGTCCTCCATCAATTAAAACTACATCTGGAAACTCATGTTCAGGGAGTTTACTGTACCTTCTTGTAATAGCTTCCCTCATCATAGCAAAGTCATCAGGAGTATCCTTACAAGTTATCTTAAATTTTCGATAATCCTTTTTAGAAGCTTTTCCTTCAACAGATACACTCATTGAAGCAACAGCATCCTTTCCTTGGATATTTGAGATATCAAAGCACTCAATTTTTCGAGGGTATCTTTTTAAGGAAAGTTCAGTATAGATCTTATATAGCCCCTCTTCGAGCACAGACTTTTTCCTAAAATAGTTTTCAATATCCTTATCAAGATTTAGTTCAGCCATCTCTACTAACTCTTTTCTCCTACTTTTTATTTTTGGAAAATAGATATCAATAGTTTTATTTTTTTGTAGTTGTAGAAGCTCTTTGATAAGTGATAGCTTAGTTTCTAGACTCTGTTGAAAAACAATATTTCTAGGAGTAGGATGTTTAGAATAAAAAGAAGTAACAACACTCTCCTCTAAATTGTCAGCTATCTTATTTTTTAAATCTATATTTGTTGAGATTTTACCAAGTATCTTTCCATCTCTCACATTTAATACACAGATAAAAAGATGTTCTCCCTCTTTTTTTAAAACAAAAATATCTTCATCTATATCTTGTCCATACTCAGTGACTTGATTAGCTACAGCATTTTCAATCTCTTTTATCTGCTCTCTTAAAAGAATAGCCTCTTCAAAATTCATTTTTTCAGCAGCTATATCCATAGATGTTTTAAGAGTGTTAAGAACATCTCGCCCCTTTCCCTTTAAGAGATTTTTAGCTCTTTCAATTTGATTGTTATACTCTAAAAATATCTCTTTATATGTACAGGGTGCTGGACACATCTTCATAAAATATTTTAAACAGGGACGAGGATAGGTTTTATTCATATCTCTATCACAATCTCTAATTTTAAAGATTCTAATCAATGTTTTTTTTAGATTCCAAACTCCAAAAGGGTATGGACCAAAATATGTTCCCGATTTTGTATCTAGAGATTTTGTACTTCGAATTATCTTTATATTTGGAAAATTCTCCTTACTTATCTTAATATAGGGATAAGTTTTTTCATCCTTTAAAAGGATATTGTATTTAGGGAGATATTTTTTTATAAGATTATTTTCAAGGACAAGGGCATCTAATTCACTATTACAGATGATAAATTCAATAGCTTCAATATTTTTAACCAGTTCTCTTGTTTTTTCACTTTCATGCTCTCTGTTAAAATATGATGAAACTCTATTTTTTAAATTTTTAGCTTTTCCAACATAGATTACCTTATCATCTTTTTTCATTAGGTAGACTCCTGGATTATTAGGAATATCTATCTTTTTTATATCGAATATCTTTACCAATTTCCTCTCTCTTTCTCTCTATGGTTAACATATACATTTAAATTATCAATTTCAGAGAGTTCTTTATATATAAGTTCTGCAAAAGTAACTGAACGGTGTTTTCCTCCACTACAACCTATACCAATAGTTAGGTGTTTTTTTCCTTCTTTAATGTAGTGTGGGATTAAAAAATCAAACATATCCATTAATTTTGTATAAAACTCTTGAGAAAGTTCAAAACTCATAACATAATCAGAAACCTCTTTATCCAGACCACTTTTTGATTTGAGTTCACTTATGTAGTAGGGATTTGGAAGAAATCTTACATCAAAGACTAAATCTACATCAATGGGAATACCATACTTAAATCCGAAAGATTGAACATGTACATTTATATCTTTTATATCCACATCTAAACCGAGAAGAGTTTTTAATTTTTGAGTTAACTCTTTTGGCTTATCAAAGCTAGTATCTATAATGCCAGTAGCTAACTCTTTTATTTCAGCCATTGTTTTTCTCTCAGTTCTTATACTTTGAAGAAGAGTTGTCTCAGTAACAGGGTGTTTTCTTCTAGTTAAATTATACCTATTCAAAATGACCTCTTTAGAAGCTTCTAAAAATATGATAGAGTATATTATATCAGGAGTATTTTTAAGCTTATCTAAAAAGTTTGTAAACTCCTCTATCTCTCTAAAAGAACGGATATCCATTCCTAAAGCAATATTTTCAATTGATGATGAGATAAAAGAAAAACCAATTTCACAAGGTAAATTATCAACAGTATAATACCCTAAATCTTCTAATACATTTAAAGCTGTTGTTTTTCCACTTCCACTTAAACCAGTTACAATTACTATTTTTTTCTTTGCCATTATTTCACCTTAATCCTTCTATTCTACATTATATCATATTTTATTCATCTTTTACTAGAAATTTAACTGAGTTTTTACATTGTACTCAATAAAAAATAGAGAGATAACTAATAGTTTTCTCTCTATTTTTTATCAGTGTGTCAAATGTGTCAATGGCATTAAAATTATACCAACAAAAGTAGATATTAGAGCTATCTTTATATATTCATACTGTCTAGAACTAGGTATTAACTCCTCAATAGCAATATACAGCATTATCCCAGATATTAGTGCAAAAATAGCACCTAAAGAGAATTCGTTTATATATGGACGTAGAACTAAAAAAGTCAATAATGCTCCAATAGGTTCAACTATTCCAGATAAAAATGTATATTTAAATGCTTTTTTCATATCTCCAGTAGCACAGTAGATAGGCATAGCCACAGAAACTCCTTCAGGAATATTATGAAGTGCTATAGCTATGGCAACAGAGATTCCTAGAGATAAGTTGTTATATCCAGCCATAAATGTTGCTACTCCTTCAGGAAAGTTGTGTAATCCAATAGCTAACATTGAGATAAATCCAACTCTAAATAGATTTTGATGTTTGTAATCATTGCTACACTCATCATTTATATGGGGAACAAATTTATCCAAGCATGCAGCCATAAATACTCCAAGAACCAAGAATAAAACACCCAAAAGCACTCCTAAATCATGCCCAAAATACCCCTCTAAAAGTTCATTAGCATGAGGAAGAAGATGTGTAAAGGAAACACTTATCATCACTCCACCTGAAAAACCTAAAGAGATACTGATAATCTTTTCATTTTTATCTTTAAGAAAAAATAGAATAAAAGCTCCAAGCACTGTAGATATTCCTGCAAAGAATGAAAGAATAAGTGCTCTAAGGCTATTTTCATCTAAAAACATAATACCTCCTAAATAAAATATTGTATATTTATTCAAAAGGATAGTTATTTAAATACATACAATATTTTGATAATTTAATTATTTGTATATTCTAGCATATTTTTGTGTTGAAATCTAGTAATTATTAATATTTTATAGAAGCTTTCTCATAAAGTTCTACTAAATGTCCTAAAGGACCTATACCTTTTCCTAAAGGAAAAGAGTTTTTTATAGCTAGTGTAATATAATCTTTTCCAAGTTTGACAGATTCTTCCATTGAAGAGCCTTTAGCTAGAAAAGAAGCGATAGCTGAAGATAGGGTACAACCTGTTCCATGAGTGTGTTTTGTAGAGATTTTTTCTCCTAAAAACTCAATTATCTCTCCATTCTCAAGAAGAAGTGTATCTGTACAACTGTTATCAGTTCTATGTCCCCCTTTGATTAGTACATTTTTTACTCCCAGTTCTTTTATTTTTTTAGCTACTGTAATAATATCATTTTCATTTTCTATTTTTAAAGATGTTAGTATTTCAGCTTCAGGAATATTAGGTGTAACTAAGTCAGCAATTCCAATCAGATCTTTTAGTTTTGTTAAGGCTGTATCTTTAAATAGTCTAAACTCACTTGTAGAAGATATAACAGGATCAATAACAATATTTTTACACTTATAAGTTACAAGCTTATTTTTTATAAGCTGAGCAATATCTCCACTTGCTAACATACCTATCTTTATAGAATCCACTTCAATATCATTAAAAATCACGTCAAGTTGTTTTTCAACAATATCTAAGTCAATCTCTTGAACAGCGTGAACTCCTAGAGTATTTTGAGCTGTAATTGCTGTAATAACACTCATTCCATAAACTCCTAAAGCTGACATAGTTTTGATATCAGCTTGAATACCAGCTCCCCCAGAAGAATCTGAACCAGCAATTGTTAAAACTTTTTTCATTTTTCCCTCCCAATAAAAAACAAAAGAGAAACAATTTACATAAGTAAAGTTTTCCCCTTCGTTTTCTCTATTTTAGAAGAAAGTCTGACTTTCCTCCTCTTTTTTCTAAAAGCTTAATATCTCCAATTATCATATTTTTATCCACAGCTTTACACATATCATAGATAGTTAGAGCAGTGATAGAAACAGCAGTCAGAGCTTCCATTTCAACTCCTGTTTTACCTGTAGTTTTTACAGTAGCTTCAATCCATACCTTATCATCTGCTATTTCAAAAGAGATATCAGCTCCTGTAAGCAATATATTGTGACACATTGGAATAAGATCCCAAGTCTTCTTTGCTCCACAGATGCCACCAACTTGAGCAACAGAGAGTACATCACCTTTTTTCATCTTTTTATCTAAAATCATCTGAATAGTTTCAGGATTCATTTTTATATAACCACGAGCAACAGCTTTTCTTTGAGTTTCATTCTTTTCACTTACATCTACCATTTTAGCATGTCCATTTTCATTAAAATGAGTAAATTCCATATTTAACACTACCTTCCAAATGAGCAATTAGGATAGTGGCAGATCTCACAACTTTGACAAAGTCCACCATTTCCATAACTCATAATATCTTTTTTTGTTAATTTTTCTCCAGTCATAACTTTTGAAAGAACTAAGTCAAAGATAGTTCTTTTAGCAAACATAACACAACCAGGTAACCCCATCATAGGAGTATCATTTAGGTATGATAATAAGAACATAGCACCTGGAAGAACAGGAGCACCATAAGTTACAAGCTCTCCCCCCATCTCTATAATAGCAGTTGGTGTTAGATCATCAGGATCAACAGACATTCCACCTGTAAATACTAGAAGATCTGCTCCAGCTGTTAAAAGTTTGTGAGCAGCAGACTTAATCAATTCCTTATCATCAGGACAGATCTCTTGTCCAACTATATTGCAATTATATTCAGCAAACTTATCTTTTATAACTTTTCCAAATTTATCTTCAATTCTCCCATAGAAAACCTCATTTCCAGTAGTTATAATACCAATATTATATTTTTTGTAAGGAGCTACTTTGAGTAGTGGAGAGTGTATAATATTCTTAGCTTTCTCCATTTTAGCTTTATTGATAACTAACGGAATAACTCTTGAACCGCCTACCAAATCACCAGATTTAACAGGATAGTTATTTGGAAGAGTTGCAAAAGAGATCTCACCAAGCATATTTAATTCTAAAAGTTTTTCAGTGTCAACTTTTAAAATACCATCACAATTAGCTCTAAAGTTTATTTTTCCCTCTTTTATCTCATCATCAGTTTTTATATTCTCTCCTCTTCCTAATTCCCCTAAAATAAGGGCAGCTTCATTCTCATGCAACCCAGTATCACCTAGTTCAAAAACAAAGATATGATCTTTTCCCAAACTTAACAGTTTAGGAATATCCTCTTCTTTAATTATATGTCCCTTTTTAAAAGCTCTTCCTTTAAATTCACCAGGAAGAATTTGAGTTATATCATGTTGAAGGACACAACCAACGGAATCAACAGTTTTAATTTTTTTCATATATTTTCCCTTTCTTTTAAAAATAAGTAGTTGTAAAGTAACATCACTAAAAAGCTGATAATCAATATTACAATCAATAGAAAATTAGCTGTAAAACGATCGCCACTTTCAGAGGCTGAATAGATTGCCATAGATATAGTTTGAGTTTTGTTAGGGATGTTTCCAGCGAGCATAAGTGTAGCTCCGAACTCCCCCATAGCTCTTCCAAATGATAAAACCATACCAGCAAAAATATTTCTCTTAATGAGAGGGATCGTAATTAATCTCAATATCTGAAATTCTGATGCTCCAGCTTCTCTTGCTGATTCAAAATATACTGGGTTTAGACTAGCTATTCCAGTTTTTATTGAGTTGTACATGAGTGGGAGTGAAACAATAAAAGTTGTAATAATCCCAGCCCACCAAGAGAATAGAACTGTAATATTAAAGTATTCAAAGAGGAGTTTTCCAATAATACCTCTTCTCCCCAAGATCAGAATGAGAATATACCCAAGTACTGTAGGTGAGATAAAGAGAGAGGTATTTATAAAGAACTCCAAAATCGGTTTAATCCTAGTGTTATTATTTAATATCCAAACTAAAAAGATAGAAAAAAAAGCTACTAGAATAGTAGAAATTGATGCTATCTTTAAAGTCAAAATTATTATATTCGAATATATCATTTCAATACCTAGATTACTCAACTAATTCAAAATTATATTTTTCATATATCTTTTTAGCATATTCAGAGTTTAAAAAGTTATAGAACTTTACCACATCAGTATTAGCTCTGTCCTTTACAATACCATAGCTGTATATGATTGGAGAGTGTAACTCCTCTGGAACTGTGAAAACAATATCACTATTTTTTAACATAGTAACATCTGTTTTATATATAAAAGAAAAATCCACTTCATATAGATCTACATATTGAGCAGCACTTCTAACATCCCTAGTAAAAACAAGATCTTTATGAATCTCATCCCAAAGTTTGCTCTTAGTAAGTACCTCTTTAGCATATCTTCCTGCTGGTACAGTTTCAGGAATACCAATAGCAGTCTTGTATCCTAATAACTTATCCAAAGATTGTATCTGAGTTCTACCAGCAATAACCAATCTGTTTTTTAACATATTTTTTTGATAATCTTTTTCCACAAATCCTTTTTCAGACAGATCAGTTAGATCTTTTTGAGAAGCAAAGAAAACTAAATCCACAGGAGCTCCAGCTATTATCTGATTTTTTAATGCTCCAGAACCACCTAGATTCACATTAACTTTTATCTTTTTATTTTCCTTGTTAAATTTATCACTTAACTCCTCAATTACCTCTTTAAGACTAGCAGCACAACTAATAGTGATCTCACTAGCAAAAGAACTTACAGAGAATAAAATAAGCATCAGTAATGCTCCAACTAAATTTTTTTTCATCTGACCACCTCATATTTTATAAATTATCTAACTTTAATGATAACAAATTTACTAGAAAATAGCAAGTTTAATTATATATATGATATAATAAAAATAAAAGGAGGAATCAGATGTTTAGAGTAGCAATAGTTTGTATGAGTGATAAGGGAAGTAGTGGAGAAAGAGAGGATCTTTCCACTCAAGTAATAGAGAGAATAGTTGTAGAAAATGGTTATGAAGTTGTAAAAAAGATATTGATACCAGATGAATTTGGTATGATAGTAGAGAGTTTAAAGGAGATCTGTGATAAAAATATTGCTGATTTAATCTTAACAACAGGGGGAACAGGATTTTCTAAAAGAGATGTAACACCAGAGGCAACAGAAGAGGTTATTGAAAAGAGAGTTCCAGGAATACCAGAGGCTATTAGAAATTACTCTTTAACAATAACAAAGAGAGCTATGTTATCTAGAGCTACTGCTGGTATAAGAAAAGATACACTTATAATAAATATGCCGGGAAGTCCAAAGGCTGTAGATGAGTCACTTAGTTATATAATTTCAGAATTAAAGCATGGGTTGGAAATAATGGTAGGGTCAGCAAAAAATTGTGCCAGATAAAAAAGAGCAAGTTAACTTGCTCTTTTATCTTTAGTCTCTAAGAGCTAAAGGCATCAGTATATATATATAATCATCATTATCTATCTCTTTAATTTCAAACATTGATGAAGCATTATTTCCACCAATAATAATATTGTTAGAAACATTATCTATATATTCAGCTAAAAATTTACAGTTTAAAGAAGCTTTAAAATCGTCACCATCTTTAAGCATATTAACTTTTTGATTGATCTTAGCTCTACCAGAAAAAGCATTGATAACCATTGTTTTTCCAGTGAAGTTAAAAATAGCTCCAAATTTTGCATCTAAACTTGTTTTAGCAACTGTAATAACTCTTTTTAAAGCACTTCTAAGTTCATCACGGTTGAACTCCATCTTCTTTTCAAAAGCTGAAATTCTAAGAATTGTTTTAAAATCGGGATATTGAAGCCCAATTGTTTTACTACTGAAGTATGAATTTTCCCAAGTTACAATAAGAGTATCATTATTGTATCCCAAAGTTATCTCTCTGTCATAGTCTTTAAGTAATTTACAAAGAGTATTAACTGTTTCCATAGGAATAGAGATCTCTCTTGTATCTAAGCACTCAATTTTTTCTCTTAAAAAAAGTAATCTATATGAGTCAGTAGAAACTAAATTTAATTCATCTTTCTTAAATACAGCTCTAACACAGTTAATTTGAATATTTTCTTGTGATTGTGTTGCTGCAAATTTTGATTTATCAAGAAGTTTTACAAAATGAGAACCACTAATAGAAAGTAAATTTTGAGGTTCTAACTCAATAATATTTGGATATGCTCCTCCTTCAAGTACTGAAAACTCTGCTTGATGAACAGTAACAAATCCATTTGCAGAAGAGAAGTCCACTCTTTCCTCATCTAAAAGCTTAATATACTCTAGTAAAAGAAATGGTTTTATAATAACTTCGCCCTCTTCTTCAACATCAATTTTTATTTTTCTAATATGCTCTATTTCAAGATTAGTTCCTACAAAAACAACACCATCTTGAGTAGCTGATATTTTAAGACCAGATACAATAGGCTTTATAGGATTATCTTTTAAAATATTTGTATATTCAGATAAAACAGAAATTAATTTTTCTCTTTCAATAGAAAATTTCATTTTTTCCTCCAATATTATTAATCAGCAATTAAGATTTCTTGCCAATATTTATTTTGTAAGTCAAGAGTAGAATGGATATCTCTTAAAACTTGAACATTTTTTAAATCTGATATTTCAAATAAAGGTTTTACAGTCATAAGCTCTCTTGCTGGGGCATTAACTGATGGTGTTTCAAGTAGATCAGCAAATTGAGCAGCAATCTCAGGTCTCAATGTGAACTCTAAGAATTTGTAAGCAGCATCTTTGTGAGGTGCAGAGTTTAACATAACAAATGAGTCAACATAAGCAGTTCCACCTTTTTCAGGAATAACAAGTTCTACATTAGCTCTCTCATTCTCATCTAACTCTTTGAAAATATTATCAGGATATCCTTGAACTACCCAGAAATCACCACTAGCAAAACCTTTTCCAAAAGATTCAGCATCAAATTTTGCAATATTTTTCTTCCAAGATTTAACAAGATCAGCTGCTTGAGCTATAGCTTGTTCATCCTCTGTAGTTTGAGGGTAATCTAACATACCAAGTGCAGAAGTCATAACCTCTCTCATATCATCAAGTAGAGTCATTCTTCCTTTTAAATTAGACATCTCATAGATAGAGTAGTCTCTAGGAAACTCAGGAACATATTTTTTATTTACAGCTATGATAGTAGCACCGATAAGATAAGGAACTTCATAGTTATTCTCTGGATCAAAATGGTGTAATTTTTCTAAAACCAATGGATCTAAATTAGAGTAGCTAGGTAATAGATTTTTATCTAATTTCTCAAGCATACCCTCTTTCATCATAATCTCTACATAGTCAGCAGAAGGCATAACAATATCATACCCATTTCCACCAGCTTTTAATTTAGTAAACATCTCTTCATTAGAAGAGTAGATATCCTCTACTACTTTTATTCCTGTCTCTTTTTCAAAAGCCTCATATATACTCTGTGGTATAGTATTAGCCCAACCATAGATATATAGAGTATTCTCATTACTTTCTTTCTTTCCTCCACATCCTATAAAAGCTAAAGCAAGAGTTAAAGTTGCTAATAATTTTTTCATTTATCAACCTCCTAAAATTAATTGTCTACAGCATATTCTAATATGAAAAATAAGTTAAGTCAATTATTTATTCTTTTTAATAATCTCTTTTAATTCTGCTAATATGATTTTAAAATCGTTCTCAAAGGAAGTATTTTTACTTTTTGTTTTTTCAATTAATTTATTAAAGTATATGAAAGATTTAAAAATAGAGAAGATGGCATTATCAAAAATAACTCCATGATTGCTAGCTACTTTAAATAGTTTCATAAACTTTATAATATAGCCATTAGATTGAATTAAATCAGTTGAAAAACTATATTTAAGATTGATTATTAATTTATCGATTGTCTCCTTTGAAAGTTTCTCTTGTGACATATTGTTAAAAGAGTGAGCTAACTTTTCAAAATCTCCCTCTGTAATAGCCTCTAAGATAGCAAGAAGATTTACTCTCAATTCTGGTATTAAAATTGAGATAGCATTACAATCTAAGAAATATATTTTTTTCTCATCATTCATTATAAGGTTCCCAGAGTGTAGATTATTGTAAAAAACTCCTACTTTTAACATAAAAAATAGTTGAATTTTGATGAGATCAAGGACATCTTTATATTGTAATTGCTTACAATGAAGAAGGTCATAGAAATAATCTCCATAGATAAACTCACTAACTACTGTATTATTTGAAGAGAGATATGAGTATATCTTAGGGAAACGTACTCTTTTCAAAAAACTAAATTTTTTATATTGTGAAAGATACTCTTCCATATTTTTAGTAAATCTAATCTCATTTATTAAGTTAAATTTTTCAAGACTGTGCTTCTCTAAATCTTTCAAAATTTCATTAACCTTGTACTTTTTATCTAGCCAAGGCATAAAAAAATTGTAAAATTTTAGTGATTTCTCCAATTTTAATAGAGTCTTGAAATAATTATGTTTTGTCACTGGATTAACAGCTTTTATAGAGATCTCAACCCCACTCTTAAGACAACCTTTAAAAAAATAGTTTATATCTGAATAGGAATAGGGATAGTTGTCGTAGTATTCCATCAGTGAAAATATTGGATCATGTTTTTTTATAAGTTGTAAAAGATGTTTTTCTGATTTCTCAATAGCAGGAGTTTGAAATTGAGAGAGAAATAGGCACTGTTCAATCTCAAGAAGATCAAATCTTGTAGAGTACTCCTCTGCCATTCTAAGTCCTACCCGCCCTAAATTAACAACACAAGATAGATTTTCTACCTTACCTGAATTTAGAGCCTTCATAAATTTTATAAATTTAGATGATAACATTTTAGTATCTCCTCCATAATGATACAAGTATTCGATTAGATTATAGTACAAATTTTAAAATCTGTAAATGATAAGGTTTTTATGGTATAATAAAAAGTAGAAATAAAACTTGGAGGATATCGTGGAATATATAAATAGTTTAGATAATAATACAGTAAAAAAAATAAAAAAATTGAAACAGAGAAAGTATAGAGAACTAAATGGAGAGTTTATAGCTGAGGGAAGAAAATTCTTAGATTTTTCATATGAGCCAAATCTAATTGTATTAAAAGAGGGGGTTGAAAATGAAGAGAATATCGCTCCTAAACTTGATAGATTTAAGTGTAGAAAGTTAATAGTGGGAGATAAGATCTTTAAGGAGTTGACATCACAAGAAAATTCACAAGGGGTGATTTTAGTTTATCCATATTGTGAAAGTAGTTTGGAAAAATTAGAGGATAATATAATAGTCTTAAATAATGTACAAGATCCTGGAAATTTAGGGACTATAATAAGAGTTGGAGATGCAGCAGGATTTAAAGATATAATTTTAACAAAGGGAAGCGTAGATGTATATAATGAGAAATCTGTAAGAAGTAGTATGGGGTCTATATTTAATATGAACATTGTGTATATGGAAGAGAGTGAACTTTTAAAACTATTAAAAGAGAGAGGATATAAGTTACATGTGACAGCTTTAGAAAAAAACTCTATAGAGTATACACAGATGAAGTTACAGGAGAAAAATGTTGTTGTTTTTGGAAGTGAGGGAAATGGTGTTTCTAAAGAGATGTTAGAGTCAGCAGATGAAACTGTAATTATTCCAATATTTGGAAGTGCAGAGTCTTTGAATGTGGCTATGGCATCTGGAATTATACTTTATAAAGTGAGAGAGCTAATAAAAAGATAGAGGGAAGATATGAAGAAATTTGAAGAGTTAGAGAGCAGAGAGGTTTTTAGAAATGAGCATATGCAGGTTTATTCAAAAAAATTGAGACTTCCAAATGAAAGAGTTGTAGATTGGACTTTTACAGGGAGAAGAGATGCTGTTGGAGTGGTAGCAGTATTTGAGGATAATTCTATACTTTTAGTAAAACAGTATAGACCTGCTGTTAAAATTGAGACTTTGGAGATACCAGCAGGACTTTTAGAAAGTGGAGAGTGTCCTATGGAAGCTGCATTGAGAGAGCTAGAAGAGGAGACTGGATATAGAGCTACAAAAATTGAAAAGATTTGTGAATACTTTTCAAGTCCAGGAATATCTGATGGTAAGTTTTACCTTTATTATGCTGAAAATTTAATAAAAACAGAGCAACACCTTGATGAAGATGAGTTTGTAGAGGTGGAGAGAAGGGCATTAAAAGATCTGTCTTTAGATCAGTTATCAGATGGAAAAAGTATAATAGGAGTGGAATTTGCTAAGAGAAAAAGAGGAATACTATGAAAAGAGTAGCCTGTTTTTTTCTTTTAATACTTTTATTAACAAGTTGTACTTCAACTAGGATAGATAGAGATGAGAAAATTTCAAAATACTTTACAATGGGAGAGGCAATTCATAGTTCAATAGCAAAAAAGAAGAGAATAAAAAATATACCTAATTGGGAAGAGAGGGCTAATATAAGATACACTGCTAGAAGATTGGATGCAGTAAGAAAGATATTGGGGCGTCCTGTTATTGTTACCAGTTGGTATAGAGGAGAGAGGCTGAACAAAGCAGTAGGTGGCTCAGCAACTTCAATGCATAGGAGAGGAATGGCTGTAGACATTCTTTTGAAAAAGGGGAAGTTGGGAAGAAAAGAGTTTGAAAAAGTTAGAAAAAAATTGAAAAGTTTTGATCAGTTGATATACTATCCTAGAAGAGGACATCTTCATGTAGGATTTAAGCAGTATAGGCTTCAAGAGAGAAAACAAGTGATGATTAGATAGGAGTTTAAATGACAAAAAAAATAGAGAGTATTTTAAATCAAGAGGAGTTTACAAAATCTGATTTAATTCAATTGATGAAGATTGAGAATAAAGAGGATTTGGAATTACTTTTTAAAAAAGCTTATGAAATAAAGAGTAAGTATGTAGGAAGAAAAGTCTATTATAGAGGGCTTATTGAAATAAGTAATAGATGTATAAAAAATTGTAACTACTGTGGAATAAGACGTGACAATAAAAAGGTAGAGAGATTTTCTATGTCAAAAGATGAGATAATGAAATCTGTAAAATGGATATATGAAAATAATTATGCCTCTCTTGCTCTACAATCTGGAGAGAGACAAGATAAGGAGTTTGTGGACTTTATCGAAGATTTGATAAAGGAGATAAAAACTCTTTCTAATGGCAAGTTAGGAATAACTCTTTCGTTGGGAGAACAGAGTAAAGAGACTTATCAAAGATGGTTCGATGCTGGAGCACATAGATATCTATTAAGAATAGAATCTACTAACTTAGATATATATAATAAATTACATCCAATGGATAACAAACATACTTTTGAAGTTAGAAAGAGATGTTTAGAATATTTGAGAGAGGTAGGTTATCAAGTTGGTACAGGGGTTATGATAGGACTTCCTAATCAAACAGAAGAGGATCTTGTAAATGATATTCTATTCTATAAAGAGATGGATATAGATATGATAGGTATGGGACCATATATTTTACATAGAGATACTCCACTGGGAAAAGAGTGGGAAAATGTAGTTAGAAGTGAGGAGAAGAGAGTAGAGTTGGGCTTAAAGATGATTGCCATTACGAGAATACTCTTAAAAGATGTTAATATAGCAGCTACTACTGCACTTCAAGGTCTTGATCCGAATGGAAGAGAGAAAGGACTACTTGCGGGGGCGAATATACTTATGCCAACGGCAACGGCTTTGGAACATAAGGGAAAATATCTTCTTTATGATAACAAACCTGGAATAAAAGATAGTGTTGAAAAAGCAAAAGAGGATATGGATAAAAAGGTAAAATCTATAGGTGATGAGATAGTATATGGAGCTTGGGGAGATTCTCTACACTTTAAAAATAAATAAATTTGAAATAAATATATTTGTATGTTAGAATATAGATATAAAAGATAGCTTTAAGGCTTGAGTATATCCTTTTGGATCATACTCAGGCCTATTTTTTTTAAAAGGGGAGATGTTGTATGAAAAAAATTATTGATCTATCACATATTTATGATG
>NZ_JBEFNA010000002.1:53945-92156 GCF_040199715.1 Fusobacterium sp. SYSU M8D902 | reverse complement strand
ATCATACTCAGGCCTATTTTTTTTAAAAGGGGAGATGTTGTATGAAAAAAATTATTGATCTATCACATATTTATGATGAGAAGTTAACAAAATATGATAATGAAGATGTTGCATTATTTAGACAGACTAAATTCTATGAGGCACACGGTTATAAGGAAACTAATATAAATATAGATACTCATGTTGGAACTCATATGGATGCACCTTCTCATATATTTTCTGGCTATAAAAATGTAGATGAGTTAGAGATTGAAAATTTTGTAGGAAAGGCTCTCATAATTAGAGTGAAAAATGAGGGAGAGATGGGAGAAGATATATTAAAAAATTATGAAAAAGAGCTATCTAACATAGATTTTATAGTTTTTAATACTGGTTGGGATAGATATTGGGGAGAAAAGAGGTACTACGAACACCCATATTTAAGTTTAAACTTAGCTAAAAAAATAAGTGAGTATTCAAATATAAAAGCTGTGGGGATAGATACTTTCAGTGTAGATAAGTATGGAGATCCATTTCTTGAGGTACATAAAACTCTACTTAGATCAAATAAGATATATATAATGGAGAATTTATGTAATATAGATCAAATTTCTAAAGAGATAGTAGAGATAATCTGTTTACCATTGAAGATAAAAGGGATAGATGGTGGACCTGTGAGAGTTATAGCTATAGAAGAGTAGAGAGAATAATTAATAAAAACTGCACCGAATCTTAGATATTAAGATAAGGTGCAGTTTTATTAATATTTTTTTAAAATAGCAATATTACTAGAAATATTTCCGTTAAACTCTCCTAAAATAATCCATTGTTCATCTTCATAATAACAAAAGTTATCAATATTAAGTTCTTGATAAAAACAAGTATAAATTTTATTATTTATGATATTTGGAGAATTAATATAACTAAATTTCAATAAATTTAGATTAAGTTGTAATTTTATAATTTTATTTCTTTTTATCTCTTCAAATAAGCTATTTCTAAATTCCTCTAAAGATTCGTATTTCTGATTAATATTAATTATTAGCTTATATTTTTTAACAAGATCTCTAATTTTATTTTTAAATTTATTTTTAGCATAGTTGTATTTTATTGACTTGATCAAGTAAGAATCAAAATCATCTTTATAGTGTTTGATAGCATATTCAATATTAAGAGTAATATCTTCAAAATTATAAATAGAGGAGTATTTATAAAATAATTTTTTTATTAGAGGAATATTATTTGAATATTTAATAATCTTCTTTAATAAAATTTCACTAGCCTCAATATTGATTATAGAGAGTTCAATGCTTGTAACCTTACTATTTTTAGCGATATTTTTTTTGATTTTTTTATAATCAATTTCAAAAGAAGTTATATTTTTTATCTCATTTATAGTTGGTAGAATGATCTTTTTTTCAAGATCATAAAATCTTTCATAGCTATCTTCAATGTTAAAAAGCTCTTTTAATTCATCTAAATTAATAACAAGATGTTTACTAGCTTTAAGTAATATATAAATTTTTTGAACAGAAGGATTAGAAAAACTAAGGAGAGTTCTTAGTTGTAATTTTTTTGAAAGATCTTCTTTTTCTAAGATTATGTTAAAAAAAGTATCACTTAAAGTAATGCTATATGTAGTACCAATTTTTGAAAAAGAGAGTATAGGAGATATTCCTAAAAATGAGTATTGATCATTTGAACGAATATTATATTTTAAATAGATTTTTTTCATAAAAAATTTATTTAAAAATTCATCAAAACTCTCTCCATGAGCAAGTTTAAGTAAGTTTAATATTTCTTCTTGTGAAAATGTAAAAGTGTTTTGTTTTAATAAAAGAATATTTTTAATAAGATATTGTTTAAAAAGATGATCGTTTTTAGAAAATTTTTTATAATATGATAACTCTAAGTCTAAATTGTGATTATTTTTTAAAAAAATTTTATCCATTTTAAAAGTTCCCCCTTGATATAATAGACGACAATATTATTTAAAAAAAACGTTAATTGTAAAAGAAAAGCGTCTGTCTCTTTATTATATTATAAAAATAGAGAAAAGAAAATATAAAAATAGACGACAATATTAAAAAGTTTGACACGTTATATAAAAGATGATAGACTTGAAACAAGAATAAAAGAACAGAAATAATAGAAAAATAACTGAAATAAAACACTAGGAGGGTAAATATGAAGTTTTTAATGGCTACACATGGAAATTTTGCAAAAGGAATAAAAGAATCCATTGAGCTTGTTTTAGGAAAATTTCAAAATTTAAATGAATTAAGTTGTTATACAAATAAGGAATTCGATTTAGAAAAAGAGATAGAGAAAATTATAAATGGAGTTAATGGAGAAGAGTTAATAGTAGTTACAGATATTTATGGTGGAAGTGTGAATAATGGATTCTTACAGAAGTTAGAAAATCACAAGAATATACATGTTGTTTCAGGATTAAATTTACCTTTAATGATTGAGTTGTTGAGTGAACAAGATGGTTATACAACAGCTAGAGAGTTAATTATGAAATCTTTAGAAAATATAAAAAATGAAATAAAATACTGTAATTTAGAAATAGATAAAATGGTGGAAGATGAAGAGTTTTAATTTTTAATACTTTATAATTAAATTAAGGAGGACACACATGATAGTTTTAACAAGGGTAGACCATAGATTATTACATGGACAGGTAGCTTTTTCATGGACAAATAATATAGGAGCAGATTGTATTTTAATTGCTAATGATGACGTGGTAAATAATGAGTTGAGAAAAACTACTATGAAGTTAGCAAAACCTCAAGGAGTAAAATTAGTAATAAAGAGTATAAAAGACTCTATTGAAGCTTTAAAATCAGGTGTAACAGATAAATATAAATTATTTATAGTAGTAGAGTCAGTTAAAGATGCTTACTTATTGGCTAACGAAGTAGAAGAGATAAAACAAATAAACTTAGGTGGAACTAAAGCTGCTGATGGGACTAGAAATATATCTAAAGCAGTAAATCTTTTTCCAGAAGATGAAACAATGTTGAATCAGTTAAAAAATAAAAATATAGAGATAGAAATTCGTCAGGTTCCAACAGATAGCAAAATAATTTTTTAAAAAATAAAAAGGGGGAATACAAAATGATAACAGCATTTTTATTGGGGTTAATTGCTTTTGTTTCTCAATGTGAGTATGCATTAGGAACAAGTTTAATTTGTAGACCAATAGTTACAGGTTTATTAACTGGAATTGTAATGGGAGATATTAAAGCAGGAGTTATAATGGGAGCTACATTAGAATTGGCTTTCATTGGATCGTTTTCAGTTGGAGGTTCTTTACCACCAGATGTAATAACAGGAGGAATATTAGCAATAGCTTTTTCAATAGCTTCAAAATCTGGAGTTGAAACAGTTTTATTGTTAGCCTTACCAATTGCAACATTCACACTGATAATGAAAAATTTGTACAATGGAATTATAATACCAATGTTGTTGCATAAAGCTGATGACTATGCAAGTGAAGGAAATTGTAAAGGAATTGAGAGAATGCATCTTTTATCTGGATTCGGGTTATCTCTATTATTAGGAGTGATCACTTTTGTTGCCTTTTATTTAGGAGGGGATGTAATTACTAACTTATTAAAAATGATACCTACTTTTGTTCAAAGAGGATTAGAAGTGGCAACAGGAATAATCCCTGCACTAGGATTTGCAATGTTAGCAAGATTACTTTTAAATAAAGAGTTAGTTGTTTATCTATTCTTAGGATTTTTTATAGCTGCATATACAGGAATACCATTAACAGGAATAGCTATATTTGGTGCCATATTAGCTATAATTTTAGTAAATGTTTCATCTAATGGAGTTGGAGTTCGTGAAACTGTTTCAAATACTCAAGGAGGTGAATTAGAAGATGAAGACTTCTAATAAAATAACAGATAAAGATTTGAATAGAGTTTTTTTAAGATCATTTAGTATGGAATTCAGTTGGAACTATGAGAGACAGATGAGTTTGGCATATGTATATGCAATGATTCCAGCACTAAAAAAATTATATGCTGATAACAGAGAGGGATTAATAAAAGCATTAAAAAGACATTTGGAATTTTTTAATATGACTCCTCATATTGTAACTTTAATGTTAGGAATTTCTATAGCTATGGAAAAAGAAAATTCAGAGTCGGATAGTTTTGATGAGAATTCTATAAATAATATAAAAACAGCTTTAATGGGTCCTCTTTCAGGAATAGGAGATTCATTCTTCTGGGGAACTTTAAGATTGATTGCAACAGGAATAGGAACATCACTAGCACTAAAAGGAAATATATTAGGACCAATAATATTTTTACTAATATTTAACATTCCACATATTATTATTCGTTATATTTTTACAAAGATGGGGTATAGATTAGGGACTGAGTTTTTAAGTAGATTAGAGAAAACAGGAACAATGAAAAAAGTTACTTATGGAGCTTCAATCTTAGGACTTATTGTAATTGGGGCAATGACCTCTCAAATGGTAAGTTTAACAACACCATTAGCAATTGGTCAAGGGGAAGGTGCAGTAGTAGTTCAGAATATATTAAATGATATTATGCCAGGAATATTACCATTAGCTACTTTTGGTGCAGTATATTATTTATTAGGGAAAAATGTAAAACCATTAACAATTTTATTAGGAATGGCTATATTTGGAATCTTAGGATCTTTTATAGGAATATTCTAGAAGGAAATAGTTATGGCAGAAGTAAAAGAAACTATGTTAACAAATATCTATAGAGAAAAAGAAATTTTAGAAAAAATATTTAATGAATTTAAAGAAAAAAATAAAGATCTATTATTTTCTTTAAAAGAAAAACAGTTAAAAAATATTTTGATATTGGCAACGGGTTCATCAATGAATGCAGCATTAACAATAAAATATACATTAGAAGAAAATTTAAAGACAGTTGTTTTTATTGAAGAACCGTTTAATTATACTAACTATGGAATGATTGATAATGAATTTGATTTAATAATTGGAATTTCACAGAGTGGAAGAAGTGCTTCTACTATAAAAGCTTTAGAAAAGATTAAATCTAAAACTAAAGCAGAGACATTGGTTATAACGTCAAATTTAAGTAGTCCTATAGTAGAGTATAGTGATTATATATTAGAATTGAATATGGAAATAGAAAATGTAGGATTTGTAACAAAAGGATTTACAGCTACAGTGTTAAATATAATACTATTCTCCTTATATTTAGGAAAAATGAAAGAGTTGGTTTCAGTAGAGAAGTTTAATAATAATATTTTTCAAATAAAAAAAATAATAGAAAAAATTCCAAAAATCATTTTAAAAACAGAGAATTATTTTGAAACTAATAAACTTTTATTAGAAAAAGGAGAAAGATTTATATGTATAGGTTATGGACCTAGTACAGGAATTGCTAAAGAATTTGAAACTAAATTTACAGAAACGGTTAGATATCCTTCACAGGGATTTGAGTTAGAATCGTATATGCATGGACCATATTTAGAAGCAAATAAAAAACACTATATATTTTATTTGAATTCGAAAGGGATATTTTCTCAAAGATTACTATTACTAAAACAATATATGGAAAAATATGTAGGTTTTTCTTCTGTAATTGGATTTGCAAAAGAAGATTTTAAAAATATAAATTTTGAATTGAATGAAGAGATAGACGAGAATCTATTAGTAATTTTATTAGTAATTCCAATTCAAATATTGAGCTATAGAATTGCGAATTTAAAAGGGATAAATTTAGAAGTTAGAATTTTTGATGATTTTGATAAAGTATTAAAAAGCAAAATAAATTAAAATTTAAAATAAACAGCAAACAGGAGGAAAAAAATGTCTAAATATTCAGAAATGTTAAAATTCAACGAACAAGAGTACAGAACAAGTGCAGATTTAATCAGAGAGGCTCGTCTAATAGCAGAGGCAGCTGCAGATGAAATTTCTAAAAAAGGATATAAAAACATATTTTTTACAGCAGTAGGTGGAAGTTTAGCTCCAATGTTAGCAATGGGAGAAATAGCAAAACAATTAACTGATATTCCTGTATTTGTAGAACAAGCAGCAGAGTTATTAGTAAGAGGACATAAATCATTATGTAAAGATTCAGTAATTATAACACTTTCTAAGTCAGGGGATACTAAAGAGACTGTAGCAATAGCAAAATGGTGTCAAGAAAATGGAATGGATGTAGTTTGTTGTACTAAAAATCCAGAATCACCACTTGCAAAGGCTTCAAAATATGTTATTCCAATGAGACATGAAAATGGAGTAGAATACGAATACATGTTACTATATTGGTTATTCTTAAGATTATTAAAAAATAGTGGTGACTTTAAAGATTATGATGAGTTTGCAGATCAATTAATGAAACTTCCAGAAAACTTATTAGAAGCAAAATATAAATTTGATCCAGTAGCAAAAGAAGCAGCTAAAAATTATTATAAAGAACCATATATGATATGGGTTGGAGATGGAGAAACATGGGGAGAAACTTATCTATTCTCAATGTGTTTATTGGAAGAGATGCAATGGTTAAGAACAAAATCTGTAACTAGTTCAGAGTTCTTCCATGGAACATTAGAATTAGTAGAAGATGATGTGTGTGTATTCTTAGTAAAAGGTTCAGGAAAATGTAGAGTATTAGACGATAGAGCAGAGAGATTTTTAAAAGAGCATACTAAAAAATTAACTGTAATTGATACTATGGACTTTACTCTTGAAGGAATAGATGAGAAATATCGTTGGATAATAGCACCTACAATAGCTTCAACAGTATTAGTAGATCGTTTAGCATTCCACTTTGAAGATAACACAAAACATAGTTTAGATATAAGACGTTATTATAGACAATTTGATTATTAATAAATAATTAAAAATAGTAAAAAAGAGTTTTCAAGATATACTTGAAAACTCCTTTTTTATTAGTGATACAAACTTAAAAATATCACTTCATTCTCATTCTGATTTTTCTACTTATAGTATCTATACTACCAATCATTAAACCTATAACAAGTATCATCATTCCTACATTTTCCCAATTTCTCCAAATTATATTCATATTCAAAAGAGTACCTATTCCACCAGCACCAATAATTCCTAAAATTGTAGAATTTCTTATATTGGACTCTAGTCTATAAAGAGCTACTCCTATAAATGAAGGGAATGTCTCTTTTAAAAGAGCATAACAATAAACACTTACATTTGTAGCACCTGTAGATTTAATACTATCTTCAATATTAGGGTTGACGTTTTCTATGATTTCACTGTATATTTTAGTCATACTACCTGTAGTATAGACAATAAGTGCCATAGCTCCAGCAAATTTACCTGGTCCCAATCCTCTAAAAAAGATGATCGCTACAATCATAGGAGGAAATGTTCTAAGGATATTTGAAAAGATCTTAAAGAAAATAGATGTTATCTTACTCTTAGAACTATTACAAGCTGTGAAATAGCTTAAAATTAAGCAGAGTATACTTGATATGATTGTAGCAAATAGAGCTATATACAAACTTTCAAATATACCACTCATCATTTTTGGAATGTATAGAAAATTAGGATGTAACATCCTTATAAAGATGTTTTTTCCCTGTATAATACCGATTATTAATCTTTGAAAACTTATTGAAAAATAATCGTTAATTGTTTTTAAAAAGATATACACAATAAAAAAAAGAACAATTTTTTTTAAAATTTTTACAATTTTAAAAGTTGTCAAAGTTTTTATTTGGAATAACTTTATTTTTATATCTCTTCTCATACATAGACTTAAAAAATCTATAATAAATATTATAAAAAACAGTATAAATATGATTGTGGCAAGAATATTGTATTTTAAATGGTTTAAATGTGTCCACATAAGTTGTCCTATTCCACCAGCACCAACAAATCCAAGTATAGTTGCACTTCTGATATTACTCTCTAAGATTAAGAAAAAAATAGCTATAACATGTTTACTTATATTTGGAATTACAGAGTAATACATTATTTGGATTTTGTTAGCACCAACAGCCTCTATGGAGTTTAGCTCATTTTCTTTTATCTCCTCAATTCTCTCTCTTAAAAGTTTTTGAGATATTAAGAAACCAATGATAGTTAAAGCTATCGTTCCAGAAAACTTTCCTATACTGAAGATACTAACAAGAACTGCTGCCCAAATAAGGCTCGGAATAGTCCTTATTATCGAAAAAAACTTATTTAACAGAGAAGCTAGTAATCTAGAGGGAGCTATATTTTCAGCTGTCACAAAGATAAAGGGAATGGAGAAAAAAAGTCCCAAACTAGATCCCAAAATACTCATCTCTATTGTTTCTAGTAAAGCTGTCATCAATGTTTCATTGTATGTTAGATCAGGATGAATCATTCTAAATAGTAGGTTCATCATATCTGGAATACCTTTTATAAAGATAAATATATTTGTATCAATAAGATAAGCTAAGATGAGAATGCTTATGGATATTATCAAAAAATATTTTAAATTCTCTTTTCTTTTAGACTTCATATATGCTTCTAAGGATATCATCAGTTATTTCACTCCTTTTATTGTCAAAAACTATCTTTCCTTTTTTCAAAGCAATTATTCTATCTGCATACTTTAGAGCAATATTTACATCATGTATATTTATGATAACTGTTATCCCTTGCTCCTCATTTATCTTTTTAAAATACTCTATAATAATTTTTGAACTGTTTATATCAAGACTCGCTACTGGCTCATCTGCTAAAATTAAATTGGGTTCTTGTACTAAAACTTTTGCAATAGCTACTCTTTGTTTTTGTCCACCAGAGAGTTCACTACCTCTTACAAAAGATTTCTCCAAAAGTCCAACTTTTTCAAGAGCTTTTTGAGCTTTCTCATACTCCTCTTTAGAAAAAATTCCTAATAAAGATTTTAAGGAAGACTTGTAACCAAGCCTTCCTGTCAATACATTCTCTATTACAGATAACCTGTCGATTAAATTATAATCTTGAAATATAAATCCAATCTTTCTTCTCATTAATCTCAAATCTTTAGAGGAAAGATCTGTCATCTCTTTATTATCCAATTTTATACTTCCACTTTTAGGTTTTACTAAAAGATTAATTGATTTCATCAAAGAAGATTTTCCACTACCAGAAGAACCTATTACAGCAATAAACTCTCCAGATTTAACTTTTAAATTAACACTATCTACAGCTCTAACCTCTTTGTATTCTATAACTAAATTTTTTATTTCAAGCATTTAATCTCCTATTTTCTTAAATCAATATTCATCAACTCTGCAGTTGTTCTTATTCCTTCGTAATCACTATCTTGAGCCTCTTCAAATCCATATAGGCTGAATAGTTCTATTGTTAATTTTTTTCCATCTTCTCCATTAAGCCCTTTTAGAAGCCCCTCTTTAATCTTCTCTTTTAATTCAGGAGTCATATCTCCTCTCACTGTAACACTTATATATGGAATGTTGTCTGAATAACATAGAACCTCAGTTTGTTCCATTATTCCATCAAACTCTTTTTGATATTTTTCTCTAGCACCTTCATATACAGCAATAGCATCTACATCTTTATTTAATAATAGTTGTAAAGATTTATCATGCCCACCACTATATACAACCTGAATATCTTTTTCTAAATCTATTCCATTTTTCTTTAAAAATGCACCTGGATAAAGGTATCCAGAAGATGATGAAGGATCTACAAAAGCTACTTTTTTACCTTTCAAATCCTCTACACTTTTTATTCCACTATCTTTATTTACAAAGAACTCAGAACGATAAAAAGATTGTCCCTTTTTATTCTTAGCTTTTAAAATTACTTGAGCATTACTTTCTTTGTTAGCCAACACATATGCAAATGGTGGAATAATTCCAAAATCTATCTTTGAAGCACTGATTCCTTCAACTATTCCCACATAGTTTGTAGCTGTGACTATCTCTACTTTTTTACCTATTGCCTTACTTAAAACATCAGCAAGTGGAGCTGTTGATTCAATAAGTTTATCACCATCTATAAGAGGAACAAAACCCAATTTTAGAGTTTTAGGATCCTTCTTATCACCACACCCTGTAAAAGCAAATAAAATTGCAACCAAAAAAACCAAAAAGACACTTAATCTTTTCCACATAATAACTTAACCCCCTACTAAAATTTTTTATTAAACTTAACTATACGGATCAATGTTAACCACATATAGTTTTACAAAATGCCAGAAATTACATAATTTCCGACAATTTAAGTATAATCCAATTTCTATATTTTTTCAAGGGGTATTCAAAATAATTTATATAAAAAAGGAGCCTTAAAAGCTCCTTGTAATTTTAAAATTTATCTATAACATGAGAAAAACCATCAAAGAATATTCTAAATCCAATTGACATTATAAATATCTGCATCACTTTCGATAGAATATATAGAACTAATTTTCCTAAAATTCTCTCAAGTAAACTACCTATCATCAAGATTAAAAATATAAGTATGAAGGCAATAAGTATAGAAAGACTGTTAGAAACTAGTCCATGTTCAGCACGTCCAATTAGAGCAGTAGTCAAACTTCCAGGACCAACCATCATAGGAAAAGCCATTGGAATGATAGCTTGTTTAATTTGTTCTTCAGCAGATAAAGATTTTTCAGATGCTCTTCTTCTTGGTGGAAAGATTAAACTCTTGATAGCCATAAGAATTAGGATAAGACCACCAGCCATTTTTAACTCATTCATATTGATTCTGTAAAAATTGATCATCAGAAATTCTCCGACCAAACTGAATATCCAAGTTATAAAAAAACCAGTAAGAGCAATCAATTTAAATAGTTTTGCCCTTGTCTCCCTCTCCATTCCTTCAGTCATTCCTATAAAAAGTGGAACATTACCAAAAGGATTTAAAACAGCTATTAATGTTAATGCATTTATAAATATTGTATTAATACCCATAAAAAAATTTCCCTCCATTTTTCAAACTTCATTAATTATATTTCTTTTTGTAAAATGTGTCAATTGATAAATAGTGTATTTAAAATTAAATTTTATATAGAAAAAAAGAAAATTATATCTTTCATAAATGTTACACAATTTTCTTTAATATACTAGAGATTAACTTAAAATATCAAAGAAATATTATAGAAGAGTTTTAAAAATAGATAAAAATAGTGTATAATATACAATGAAAAGAGATAGTAGTAAAAGGGGTGAGTTTGTTGTTAGATAAAATAGTTATAAAAGGTGCAAGAGAGCATAATTTAAAAAATATAGATATAGAGATACCTAAAAATAAATTTGTGGTAATTACAGGAGTGAGCGGGAGTGGAAAATCTTCACTTGCCTTTGATACAATCTACTCAGAGGGACAGAGAAGATATGTTGAGAGTCTTTCAGCTTATGCTAGACAATTTATAGGTCAGATGACAAAGCCAGATGTAGATAGTATAGAGGGGTTAGCTCCAGCAATCTCCATTGAACAGAAAACAACAAATAGAAATCCACGTTCGACAGTTGGAACTATAACAGAAGTATATGACTATATGAGATTGTTATTTACTCATATTGGTACTGCTCACTGTCCAATTTGTAATAAGCCAGTTGAGAAACAGAGTATAGAGGAGATAGTAGAAGGAGCTATTGAGAGATTTGAGGAGAGGGATAAGGTAATAATTTTATCTCCAGTTGTAAAGGATAAAAAGGGAACTCACAAAAACCTTTTCCTAAACCTATTAAAAAAAGGGTTTGTAAGAGCAAGAGTTGATGGAGAGATACTATATTTAGAGGACGAGATAACTTTAGATAAAAATAAAAAACATAGTATAGAGGTGGTAGTAGATAGAATTGTACTGAAAAAAGAGGATAAAGAGTTCATTAGCAGATTTACTCAAGGAGTAGAGAGTGCAACAGAACTTTCTGGTGGAAAGGTGATATTAAATATTAATGGTGAGGATTTTTCATATAGTGAAAACTATGCTTGTCCTGATCATGAAGAGGTAAGTATACCAGATCTAACACCGAGATTATTCTCTTTTAATGCTCCATTTGGTGCTTGTCCTGAATGTAAAGGAATAGGGAAAAAATTAGAGGTTGATGAGAACAAATTGATAGAGAATGAGGAACTATCTATTCTTGATGGAGGAATATATATTCCAGGAGCGTCTACAAGAAAGGGATATAGTTGGGAGATTTTTAAATCTATGGCAAAAGCTTTTAAAATAGATTTAACAATACCTGTAAAAGATATGAAAAAGAGAGATTTAGATATAGTCTTTTATGGTGCAGAGGAGAAGTTTAGATTTGATTATGAGGGGGAAGATTTTCAATTCCATGGATATAAGGAGTATGAGGGTGCTGTAAAAAATCTAGAGAGAAGATATTATGAGACTTTTTCAGAATCAATGAAAGAGGAGATTGAGAATAAATACATGATTGAAAGAGTCTGTAAAGTATGTAATGGCAAGAGATTAAAACCAGAGGTTTTAGCAGTGACTGTCAATGAAAAAAATATAATGGAACTGTGTGAGATGAGTATTAAAGATGCTTTGAATTTTTTCAATCAGATAGTTCTCACTTCAAAGCAGGAAAAAATAGCAAAAGAGATATTGAAGGAGATTAGAGAAAGATTATCTTTTATGATAAATGTAGGACTGGATTATCTCAGTTTGGGAAGAGAGACTAAAACTTTATCTGGAGGAGAATCTCAAAGAATAAGATTGGCTACTCAAATTGGTTCGGGACTTACAGGGGTACTGTATGTATTGGATGAGCCAAGTATAGGACTTCATCAAAAGGACAATGATAAGTTATTAGCTACTTTGAAGAGATTAAAGGATTTAGGAAATACATTGATAGTAGTAGAACATGATGAAGATACTATGTTACAAGCTGATGAAATAGTGGATATAGGACCAGGAGCGGGGGAGTATGGTGGTGAAATAGTGGCTCACGGAACTCCAAAAGAGGTGATGAAAAATAAAGACTCTCTTACAGGAAGATATCTAAAAGGGGAGTTAAGAATAGATGTGCCTAAGAGTAGACGTAGTTGGGAAAAATCTTTAAAGATATATGGAGCTAAGGGAAATAACTTAAAAGATATAGATTTAGAGATACCTTTAGAAGTTATGACTGTAGTAACAGGAGTGAGTGGGAGTGGAAAATCAACTTTGATAAACCATACTCTTTTTCCAGCACTTTTTAATAGATTGAATAAAGGAAAACTATATCCATTGGAGTATTCAAAGATACAGGGAATTGAAAGTTTAGAAAAAGTTATAAATATAGATCAAAGCCCAATTGGAAGGACACCCCGTTCTAATCCAGCTACTTATACCAAGATTTTTGATGATATAAGAAGTATATTTGCAGAAACAAAGGACGCTAAGGCTCATGGATTTTCAAAGGGAAGATTCTCATTCAATGTAAAAGGTGGAAGGTGTGAAGCTTGTCAAGGAGCGGGGATAATAAAGATAGAGATGAACTTTTTACCTGATGTATATGTAGAGTGTGAAGTTTGTAAAGGAAAAAGATATAATAAAGAGACTTTAGATGTATTCTACAAAGGAAAAACAATTTCAGATGTTTTAAATATGAGCGTATTAGAGGCTTATGAATTTTTTAAAACGATACCAAGTTTGGAGAGAAAATTGAAAGTCTTAATAGATGTAGGTTTGGACTACATAAAACTTGGACAACCTGCTACAACCCTTTCAGGAGGAGAGGCACAGAGAATAAAATTGGCAACAGAGTTGTCAAAAATGACCAAGGGAAAAACTATCTATATTTTGGACGAACCAACTACAGGATTACATTTTGAAGATATAAGAAAGTTGCTTGAAGTACTGAATAGATTGGTAGAGAAGGGAAACAGTGTAGTGATAATTGAGCATAATTTAGATGTGATAAAGAGTGCTGACTATATAGTGGATATAGGTCCAGATGGTGGAGATAGAGGAGGTACAATAGTAGCTTGTGGAACTCCAGAAGAGATAGCTAAGGTAAAGAAAAGTTATACAGGAAAATATATAGACAAAATATTAAAAAATGAGAAAATAATACCTGTTACTAAGAGAAGAGGAAGGAAAAAACTTGAGTTATTAGAGGTAGCAGAGGATGAGATAAAATTAGATTAAAAGAAGGAGAGCTTAGATGTTTGAATACTTAAAAGGAAGAGTGGAGTACAAAAAACCAGAGTACTTAGCCTTAGATGTAAATGGTGTAGGTTATAAGGTAAATATATCTTTAAGAGTGTATGAAAAGATAAAGACAGGAGAGGTAGTTAGGTTATATATCTATAACTATATAAAAGAGGATGCCTTTAAATTAATTGGATTTTTAGAGGAGAGAGAGAGAAATCTTTTTGAGATGTTGCTGGGAGTAAAGGGTGTTGGAGTTTCACTAGCACTCTCTATTATGTCAACATTTGATTCAGATATGTTGAGAAAGATAGTTGGGGATAATGACTATGCTACATTGAAAAGAGTTCCAAAATTGGGAGAGAAGAAGGCTCAACAGGTAATATTGGATCTAAAAGGAAAATTGAAAGCTATTGGAAATCTATTTACTCAAGATGAGGATATTTTAGGAAGTTTTGCAATAGAAGATGAACTGTATGAAGCATTAGAATCATTGGGATATAGCCAAAAAGAGATAAACTCTTTAGTGACAAAAGAGGAGTTAAGAAGTTTTACATCAATTGAGGAAGCTATAAAAATGGTGTTGAAAAAAGTGAAGTATTAGAGGTTATAAGGAGGAAAAATGGAGTACAAAGAGCTGTTTGAATCTGGAATGAGCTATGATCTTTTTATGAGTATTGCAACTGATAAAGAGAGAGATGAGATTTTGAAAATAAGTGAAAATATCACTATATGTGAGGAATTTACAGAGAAGATAAGAGATTTAGAGCAAGGGTATAATTTCCTATTGAGTGCAGAGTCGTGGTGTCCATATGTAAGAGCTACTCTTCCTGTTTTAATCAAGATAACAGAGATAAATCCTAAAATAAAGCTCACAATTATAACTGAGGGAAGAGGATTTAGATACTTGAGAGAAAAATTAAAAATATCTGAAGAGCTGTATGTAGTACCAACTCTTGCTATTTTAGATGAAGATTTTCAGTTTGTAGCAAGATATGTAGGAAGACCAGCAAAGTATAGAAATATAGGTTTTGAAAATGTGAGTGAAGAGTATTTTGCTGGAAAGAGATCAGATGATATAATAGAGGAGATACTAAAAAAATTAAAAATAAAATAAGTTGGGGGAAAAGATGTTAAAGAGAGTTTTGCAAATATCAGTATTACTACTCACTCTTTTTGGGAGTTTGAGACTTTATTACAACAAAGAAGTGGGAAAAGTAATAGATAACTACAATGGTGTGAATATATATTTTAATAATATTCCATTTACAAGTAAGGGAGATAGCTTTGGAGCTGATGGATACTATTATGGTAAAAAATATCAGGGAGTTGAGTTTGTGAAAAGGTACTATGATCACCAATTTCAACACAGATTCTCTACTGATATTGAAAAAGGAAGAGATTTTTATGACTTCAATATTAAAGATGGGGAGATAAATGGGGTTTTAGAATTAATTCAATATAGTAATCCAAGTGTATATTCAGTAAAAGAGGGGGATATCTTGGTATTCAAACCTTCATTACTGAAACCAAATGGCGGAGTGGCAATAGTTTCAAAGGTTGGTAATAATGAGTTGGAATTGGTACAACAAAACTGTTGGAAAAAGAGTAGAGATATAATTTCACTAGAAAATAGAGAGAATAAATGGTATATTACTGATGAGGGTGTAATAGGAAGATTGAGTAAAAATAATTAATTTATATAAGTATTAAGGAGAGATGAAGGATGAAAAAATTTTTAATTGGTGCAATTTTAGCTATGGGATCAGTATTAGCTTATGGTGAGACTATTGCAATAATCGGTGCAATGGACGAGGAGATAAGTCTTTTAAAACCAGAGATAAAAGATATGAAAGAGAAAACAATAGGGAAAATAACTTTCTATCAAGGAAAATTGGAAAATAAAGATGTAGTTCTATTGAAAACAGGAGTGGGAAAAGTGAATGCTGCTGTAGGAGCTAATACTGTAATTAGAGAGTTTGGAGCAGAGAAAATAATATTTACAGGAGTGGCTGGAGCAATTAATAGAAAGCTAAATGTAGCAGATGTAGTTATATCAAAAGATCTAGTGCAGCATGATGTAGATTTAAGTGCTTTCGATAGACCATTGGGATTGATACCAGGAGAGGAGAGTGCTGAATTTAAAGCTAATTCTGAACTTATTGATTTGGCTACAAAATCAGCTATAAAAGTTTTAGGAAAAGATAAGGTACATTTAGGAAGAATAGCCACAGGAGATCAATTTATAGCTGACAAGAAAAAAGTGGAATTTTTAGGTGAGTATTTTAAAGCAGATGCTGTTGAGATGGAGGGAGCATCAGTTGCTCAAGTGGCACAGATATATGGAGTTCCATTTGTAGTGTTGAGAGCTCTATCAGATAAAGCTGATGGAGGAGCAGAGATGGTATATGATGAGTTTGTACAAGTAGCTGCTAACAACTCTGCAAAAATTGTAAAAGAGATGTTAAAAAATATAAAATAAGCTATCTGAATTTCCCTATATTGAGAAGCTAGGAGGATAAAATGAAGTATGTAGATCACAAGGTAATAAAAACAGCAATAGGAACTTTTATCTCTATATATCTAGCAGATATATTTGGAATACAGTTTGGAGCAACAGCAGGAATAGTTACAATAATAAGTATACAGGCTACCAAAAAAGAGTCTTTTGTTATAGCTTTTGAGAGGTTTTTAGCCTCTCTGATTGGGTTGTTTATAGCAGTGATATCCTTTCAAATATTTGGATATTCTCCCCTAACTTTTGGGCTATTCATATTAATTTTTATGCCGTTGTGTCTAAAATTTAAGTTGTTTCAAGGTTTTTTATGCACAGTTGTTTTAGCAACACATATTTTAAGTTTAAAAGAGGTTTCCTTTCCAATAGTGATGAATGAAGTTTATATACTTTTTCTTGGAATAGGTGTTGCCTTAATACTGAATATGTATATGCCAAATATGGGGAAAGAACTAGAAATAAAAAAAAAAAATATTGATATTCTAATGAAAACACTAATAAATTATTTTGGAGATGTCCTTATTACAGGTTCAGTTTTCATAGATGAAGATAAGGTTTTTAAAGAGTTAAAAAAAGAGTTAGATGAGGCTAGAGAGATAGCTTTTCAAGAGTATAATAATGATCTATTTGATAGTTCAAGACAGAATATAGATTTTGTTCAAATGAAGAGAAATCAATATAAAATTTTACTGAGAATGAGAAAACATTTTTATAGATTTTATTTGAGTAGTGCACACACTCCAATAATCTCAGAGTTTGCAGGAAAAGTATCAGATGCTATCGGTGTAGATCAACTCTATCAAGGGGTATTGGTAGAGTTAGAGAGAATAAGAGAGGTATTTAAAAAGATGCCACTTCCACAGAGTAGAGTTGAGTTTGAGAGCAGAGCAACACTTTTTCAATTTTTAAATGATATTGAGGAGTTCTTGGAGATGAAAAAAGACTATATGGAGAAGTGGAGAGATAGCAAAAGATAAAATAACAGAAGAGAGAAGAGGAGTAAGATGATAGAATTCTTTATTGCTAAAAAACATATAATAGAGAGAAAGAAGCAAAGTTTGATATCTGTAATAGGAATAACTATTGGGGTAATAGTTCTTATGGTGTCTATAGGGATAGCCAATGGCTTGGATAAAAATATGATAGATAGTATTCTCTCTGTAACAAGTCATGTAGTAGTAGCTAACAGTGGCAAGATCAAAGATTATAAAGAGGTAAAAGATCAGATAGAAAAGATAGAAGGAGTAAAGGGAGCTGTTCCTAGTATAGCTACTCAAGGTATATTCAAATATAATGGACTTTTTGGTGGATATGTATCTGGAGTTAAGATTGAAGGGTATGATCTAGAGAGTGCTAAAAAGGCTATGGATTTGGATAAGAAGATAGTCTTAGGGAGTATAGATCCAGATAAGATAAATGGGATTCTTATAGGAAAGGAGCTGTTTGGTTCTATTGGGGCTAGTATAGGTGATGAGGTAACAATAATCTCATCTGAGAATAAAGAGATAAAATTTAAGATTCAAGGTATATTTCAAAGTGGTTATTATGATTATGATGTAAATATGGTAATCTTACCTCTAAAGGCTGTACAATATTTAATGTATGGAGAGGATGTCGTTTCTAAAATAGATGTAACTTTAGATGATCCATATAGAGCTCGTCCAATTTCAATAGAAATTACTGATAAAACAGGAATATTTTCAAGAACTTGGGGAGATATGAACCGAAATCTTCTTTCAGCTCTCTCACTTGAAAAAACAGTTATGATAATGGTTTTTTCATTGATTGTTGTTATAGCTGGATTTGTGGTATGGGTAACTCTTAATATGCTGGTGAGAGAAAAGATTAAAGATATAGGAATAATGAGAGCTATGGGATTTTCCAAGCAAAATATAATGAAGGTTTTTTTAATTCAGGGTATGGTATTGGGAGGAGTAGGTATTTTTATAGGGACTACACTATCTCTACTATTTCTTTGGTACATAAAAAATAATAGTTTGGATTTCATCACTTCAATATATTATCTGACAAAAATCCCAGTGGAGATAACTTTAAATGAGATTTTAATAATAATAGGAGCTAATTTTTTAATAATATTTATATCGAGTATATTCCCTGCATATAGGGCAGCAAAAATGGAGACAATGGAGGCTTTAAAGTATGAGTAGAGAGATCTTAAGACTTGAAAATATAGAGAAAAAATATAGTAGTAACAGTGAGGAACTACATATAATTAGAAACTTAAATTTTGTAGTGGAAGAGGGAGAGTTCATCTCTATATTGGGACGTTCAGGTTCTGGTAAATCAACACTATTAAATGTAATTGGACTACTAGATAAGATAGATAGTGGGAAGATATTTATAGATGGGAAAGAGGTAGAAGCACTATCTGAAACAGAGAAAGATAGTTTGAAAAATCAGGGAATAGGTTTTGTTTTTCAATTTCACTATCTATTACCTGAGTTTACAGCTTTAGAAAATGTTATGTTACCTGCTCTATTAAATAATTTTGATAAAAAAGAGGAGATAGAGAAAAAAGCTTTGAGTCTACTAAAAAAAGTGGGAATGGAGGAGAGAAAATCTCATAAACCCTCTCAACTATCAGGAGGAGAAAAACAGAGAGTGGCAATAGCTAGAGCCTTAATAAACTCTCCAAAGATCTTATTGGCAGATGAGCCAACAGGAAATCTGGATGAAGAGACAAGTGAGATGATATTTAAAATATTGAAAGATATAAATAAAAATGAGAAACAAACTATTATTGTAGTAACTCACTCTAAGGATTTGGCAGATATCTCAGATAAGCAAGTTTATTTGAAAAAAGGTGTCTTAGTAGAAAATTTATAAAAATTTTAATAAAAAAAAGGAAATCGAGAGTTTTTGGAGTATAATAAAGTAACAAAACAAAGATACAACAAGGAAGTGGTATTATGAAAATGACTATCCATGGAAAACAATTAGTTATAACTGATGCGATCAAAAATTATGCAGAGACTAAACTAGGGAGGGTTGAAAAGTATCACGATGGAATAATAGAATTGGCTATTAATTTATCAGCGGTAAAATTAAAAACTGGTAATTATCATACAGTAGAGGTTCTAGCATATCTTGGTGGAAGTACAGTAAAAGCTTCTTGTACAGATGTAGATCTATATGCAGCTATTGACCAAGTCTCAGATATTTTAGAGGGACAATTGAAAAAACATAAGGCTAAAATAAGAGATGCAGTTCAATCAAGAGAACCAATGATTAGAAAAGTTAAGTATGACCCAGAAACAAGTACAGTTGAAAAAGAGGCAGCTGTAAATGTTGTAAAGGTGTATCTACCACCTAAGCCAATGGATGTAGAGGAGGCTATACTTCAATTAGAGATATTAAATAAAGTTTTCTTCCCATTCACAAATGCTGAAACAGGAGAGATGAATATAGTTTATAAGAGAAAAGATGGAGATTATGGACATATCCAACCATCTAAATAATAGATAATATAAGAGACTACCTTAAGGTAGTCTCTTTTTAGCTATGATACTTATTAGTAGAGCTGTAATAACAAATAGTGATGCTCCAATTAAGAATATAGACTTATAACTTAGATAATCTATAATTATTCCTGAAATAAAAATACTTAAAAGAAAAAATAGTTTACTAGAGCTTATAAAAATTCCTAGATATTTTCCTAAAAGATTTTGAGGTATCTCTTTTTGAATAAAAGATGTTAGACCAACATCAAAAAAGGAAGCTTGTATTCCAAAGAGAAGCATAGCTACTATATAGATAGCTGTAGTGAATTTTAAATCTAAAGATATAAAGATAGGAAGAGAAAATAGTAAAAAAATTCCACCTAATTTATAAAAGATCTTTGAAAAATATGAAAGAGCAATATTTTTGACTCTTAATGCAAATAGACTTGCACCAAAGATCATACCAATGTAGAAACAACTCTGTATGATACCAAAAATTTTACTATCAATTTGAAATACTTTATTTATTAGATATGGAATAGTAACTGAAAAAGTAAGACCATATCCAATGTTAAAAATAATTCCTGTGACAACAATTAATTTAAGTAGATCATTACTTTTATCTGCAATACTTTCTAAAGTTTCCTCACTCTCTTCAATATTTTTATTACTAAAGGTTAAGAAAAAATTAGTAATAATTACTATAAAAAGACAAAAAATATTTAAAATTAAGATAGATTGAATTTTTAAAAATGAGTATAGAAATCCACCGATAATAGGAGCTAAAACTCCACAGACAGAGTTTATAGTGGAATAGATAGAGTTAGCTTTTATCAACCAATTTTGAGAAAATAATAATGGAATACTTGCCTCAAAAGTGAGATAGACTAAAAATGAAAAAAGTTATTTAAAAGAATACCACTATAAATTAGATAAAGCATATTAAATTTTTCCCAAGAAAAAAATAAAATTAACATCAAAAGGAGATTTAGGGTATTAGCAAAGATGATTAAATGTTTCTTATGAACTATTTTATCAATTAATTTTCCTAAAAATGGTGCAGTGATGACTAGAGGTAAGATAGAAAAAGCAACATTTGTAGCTAAAATAATTCCTTTTTCAGTTTTTTCTAAAAGATATAGATTGGTAGCAAAATTGAAAGTAATATTTCCGATAGTAGCAATGATTAAGCCAAGTGGAAAAATAATCTTATTTTTTAAATTCTCCATAAATCTATCCCCCCCTTTATATTATTAATTGTATAAAAAATAAGAATTGCTTCATATATCAAGATATTGAGTAGAGTGATTCTATTTCAAAATTCTTTATAAATTCCACAATTCTTTAATTTTTTATAATTTTACATATGTACTATTTTGCAAGTAATTTTCATCATTTCCATTGATATAAAGTACAGTACCACCCTTTATATAATCTATTACCTCTTTAGAGATCTCTTCAGGAATAGCAGGACAACCGAGACTTCTTCCTAAAAATCCATATTTATTCATAAACTCCTTAGTGGCATAATCAGCCCCATGAACAACAATATTTCTATCTAAAGCATTTGAGTTAATACCAGGTTCTAAGCCTTTTAATCTAAGTGAGTAGCCATTACTTCCCATATAAGTATTATCAGTTAGATAAAATCCCAAGGAACTTTGGTATGAATTTCTTTTGTTAGAAAATTTTATAGCAGTATCTAAACCTGTGTTTTTTCCATGAGTGACATAAGTTAAGAAGTCAACCTTACTATTTTCTAAATCTATCACAAAAAATCTCTCTTCATTTGAAGGTTTAGAAAAATCTACAATTGTTATATATCCCTCTTTTTTATCTGCAATCTTATTATATCCATGAATAGCTTTTAAAAATGTAGAATACTCTAATTTATCTTCAAGTTTAAGATTTTTATAAACTTCTCTAATACTCTCTTCACTTTTCAAATCCAATCCAAAAGTTACCGATCCCAATAATGTCAAGCCTAAAATGATTTTCTTTAACACTTTCTGTTCTCACCTCAAATAATATAATCCATTATAAAAATTATATTTATTTTTTCTCAAAAAGTCAACAAAAATAGAAAGAGATTAGCAATTGTTATTTTATGTGGTATAATCTATTAATAGTACAAATACAGTATGGGGGAGTGGCTATGTATTTAAAAAAGTTAAAAATTAAAAATTGGCAATGTATAGATGAAACAGAGATAAAATTTGAAAATTTGATGCTTTTTATAGGACAGAGCAACAGTGGAAAATCTAGTATTATGTCTGCAATTATGTTTTTTTTAGGATATAGAAATTTTAGATCCAAAGATATTAGAGATGAGGAGCAACCACTAATCATAGAGGGAAGATTTTATAACTACTACAATAAAACTTTTCATTTAAAAAATATAGATGTGTCGAATAAAAATATCTGGTTAAAAGTAGAGAAAAATTTAGAAGAGGAAGCTAGATACTTTGTTTTAGTGGAGAATAGGTGGAATAGAATAAGTGAAAAAGAGTATATTACAATAACAGAGAGCACCCCATTGCTCTATATTCCATCTTTTTCTGATAGAGAGCAGTCGTGTTTTTTTATCAACTCATTATTAAATATACTTGAGAGCAAGAAAATAAATAGACCTGAAACAATAGATGAGATGATAGATACCTTTAATAAGTTGCAGAGTGATTATGTGAGTAGAGGCTTGTATAGAAATTTGATATTTGAAATTTTTAGATCTTTGGCTATCTACTCCAAAAAGAAAAAACACTCATTACTAGATAACTCACTTGTAATATTTGAAGAACCAGAGCTATATCTACATCCACAAAAAGAGAAAGAACTTTTTGAAAATATGTGTCTATTGACTAAACTAGGTTGTCAGATATATGTGACTACCCATTCAAGTAATTTTATCAACTTATATATGTATAAATCTATATGTATTGTGAGAAAGGAAAAGAGCATTGGAACAAAGGTATTTCAATTTAAAGGTTTCTTATTTTCAGGAGATGAGATCAAAAATTTTAATATGAACTACTGGATAAATCCTGATAGAGGAGAACTTTTCTTTGCTAAGAAGGTTATCTTGGTAGAGGGACAGACAGATAAAATTGTACTGGGATATCTCTCTAAAAGATTGGGAATATATAAATATGACTACTCCATATTGGAATGTGGTAGTAAAAGTCTAATTCCACAGTTTATAAAACTTTTAAATGTGTTTAAGATACCATATGTAGCTGTTTATGATAAGGACAATCATTTTTGGAGAACTCCAGAGGAGATAGAGAATTCTAAACAGAAAAATAAAACTATAAAAAATAGTGTGAACAAAGAGATTGGTACTTGGGTAGAGTTTGAAAATGATATTGAAGAGGAGATATATCAGGAGAATAGAGAGAGAAAAAATTATAAAAATAAGCCTTTTTATGCACTGAAAACAGTGACAGATTCTAAGTATGTAATACCTAAAAGATTGGAGATAAAGATTAGGAAGATATTTTCATAGATTTACTTTCATTTTATTTGACTAAATGTATAAATCTTGATATTATAAAATGGAAATGAAAGGTGGTAATTTATGAAATTTTTAAAAGCGATAAAAAATTTTTTGTTGAAGGTTTTACTTTTTGTTGTAAAAGAGCTTTTCTCTTTTATAATAAAATTTTTCTTAGTATTGATTGTGATAGCAACTATACTAGGAGGTGTATTAAAATACTCATCTAAAGAGGGTGAGAGTGTAATTAAAAATGGGAGCTATGTAGAGATTGATCTAGGGAAGGAGTATCCTGAAAGATTGGAGAATCTACCTAAATTTTTATTAGATGGAGAGAGTAATTTCTACTCACTTTTAACAAAATTAGATGGTATAAATAGAGATGAAAAGATAGATGGAGTTTTGTTAAAGGTGGATAATCTATCTCTAGATAGAGCTCAGATAGAGGAATTGGGAAGTAGATTGGATAGGTTGAGAGAGAGTGGAAAAAGAGTGGTAGTTTATGGTGTGGAGATGAACAATAGAAACTACTCATTAGCTCTACATGGAAGTGAAATTTATATGCCTGGAACAATGAGTGCAAATGTAAATATAACTGGGTACTATAGCCAATTAGCTTATTATAAGGGACTTGCAGATAGATTGGGAGTTAAATTCAATGTTATCCATGTGGGAGACTATAAGTCTTATGGAGAGAATTTTACTAAGAATACAATGTCTAAAGAGTATAGAGAGAATATTGTAAGATTAAACGATAAGATATATAGCAACTTTATCAATAAGATTTCTGATAGAAGAAAGGTAAATAGAGAGTTGATAGATAGTAAAGTTTTAGCTGGTGACTTTGTTTTCTCAGAGCCATATCAAATGAAGAAATTTAATTTGATAGATGAGTTTGCTTATGAAGAGGAGATAAAAAGAGCCATAGGAGAGGATAAGATAGTAGCACTTTCAAACTATCAAGAGAACACTCAGATTTCAAAAGACAAGATAGCTATAATATATGCAGAAGGGACTATTGTTTTAAATGGAGAGAAGGGTGGAATTGGAAGTAGTGTTTTTCCAGCTCGAATTTTTAATGAGTTAGAAAAAGCTAAAAAAGATAGTTCTATCAAAGGAATTGTATTGAGAATAAACTCTCCAGGAGGATCAGCTTTAGCTTCAAATTTGATAAGTAATAGACTAAAAGAGATTAGCAAGGAGAAACCTGTATATATTTCTATTGGTGGAGTGGCTGCTTCAGGGGGATACTATATAGCAGCTAATGGGAATAAGATTTTTGCTGAGAAAGAGAGTATTACAGGATCAATAGGGGTGGTTAGTTTAATACCAAACTTTAATGAGATGATGAAAAAGATAGATGTAAATGTAGAGAGTGTAAAAAAGGGAGAGTATTCAGATCTATTCTCATTAACTAAAAATTTTACAGCAGAGGATGAGGAAAAGATATATGGCTCAAGTGTGAAGGTGTATAATGAGTTTTTAGATGTGGTAGCACAAGGAAGAGGTTTGGATAGAAATTATGTTCATACAATAGCACAAGGAAAAGTGTGGCTAGGAGAAGAGGGAAAAGAGTTGGGCTTAGTAGATGAGATAGGAGGATTGGAAGATACAATCTCATCACTGGCTAAGGAGTTAAACTTACAAAATTATAGCTGTGTGGAGATAGTAGAGAGCGAAAGTATAAATAGTGTGATTAAAGGATATATACCATTTAAAACATTTTTTAAGGAAATTTCAAGTATCTCATATGAAAAAGAGTTGTATTTTAAACCGATTTACTTTTTTCCATACAATATTTAGAAATATGTTGGAAAATTCTATAAATATGTGATATAATCACTCTTAGGGAACGAAAATATCAGGAGGAGAAAATATAATGGTAAGAAAATTAAAAGGTGGAAAAACATCACAAGGTGCAGGAAGCCAAATGAATATATTAAAACAAGCTCAAGCTATGCAACAACAAATGCTTTTAGTTCAAGAAGGGCTTAAAGAGAAAGAGTTAACATCTTCAGTTGGTGGAGGAGCTGTTACTGTAAGAGTTAATGGACAAAAAGAGTTATTAGAAGTTAAATTAACTGATGATATAGTTAAAGAGGCAGCTGAGGATAAAGAGATGTTAGAAGATCTAATCGTTTCTGCTGTTAAAGAAGCTATGAGACAAGCTGATGAGTTAGCTGAAAATGAGATGGGAAAAGTAACTGGTGGAATAAATATACCAGGATTATTCTAATTCAGTTTTGGTCAGGAGTTTTAGGAGAGATAAACACTAGGTTTATTTCTCCTTTTTTCTTTTGAGTAAAATATGGTATAATATAAGTAACGTACTTACTAGGAGGAGATGAATTATGAAAAAATTTTTAAAAACTGTATTAGGGATTTTCTTGATCTTAGCAAGTAATGCACTTGCTTGTACAGGAATTACAGTAAAGACAGGGGATAATAAGATGATACAGGGGAGAACAATAGAGTATGGAGAGGGAAATCTAAATAGTAAATTGGTAATCTCTCCAAGAGGAAAGGAGTATCAATCACTTACACCAGAGGGAAAATTTGAAGGACATAAATGGAAAGCAAAATATGGTTTTGTAGGTGCATCTCTGATAAATGAATTATTTATTGGAGAGGGGATAAATGAAGCTGGACTGAATGCAGGACTTTTCTATTTTCCACACTATGGAAGTTTGGCAAAATATGAGAAAAGTTCAGCTAAAAGATCTATTGTTGATATGCAATTTGTGAGTTGGATTCTTTCTAATTTCTCTACTGTTGAGGAGTTGAAGAAGGGATTAAAGGATATCAAAATAGTTAATATAGCTCTTGATGAAAAGGGGAATCCATTACCAACAGCACACTGGAGAGTTGGAGATGCTAATGGTGGAAATATAGTAATAGAGATTGTAAATAACGGTGAGGTAAAAATTCATGAAAATAAAGTTGGAGTTATCTCAAATTCACCAGACTATGAGTGGCATGTAAAAAACTTAAATAACTATGTCAATGCTTATGCAGGGAATGCACAGAGCTATGAATTAAATGGGCAAAAAATATTCTCATTTGGAGCTGGAACAGGAGCTTTAGGATTACCAGGAGATATAACTCCACCTTCAAGATTTGTAAGAGCTTTTTATTTCCTATCTACTATAAAACCAATAAACAATAGTAAAGAGGGAGTAGAGGAAGCTTTTCATATTTTAAATAACTTTGATATACCAATAGGGGTTGAATATTCAAAAGAGCATAAGCAATATATACCGAAAGATCTTCCAAGTGCAACACAATGGACAGCAATCAGTAGCTTAAATGATAGAGAGTTTTATTATAAAACTATGTATAACAGTCAAATTAGAAAGGTGGATTTGAAAAAAATTGACTTCTCAACTGTAAAATATCAAGCTAATCCATTGGATAAAAAACCAGAGGAGAGCATAGAGGAGTTAGTTTTCTAATTAAAAATGAAAGTAAGGGTAACTAAGAAAAAAATAAAAAATATAATTATAAAGATTAATGATATGGGAGAAGTTTTAGTGTCTGCTCCTTTAAATGTTCCAAATTACTATATAGAAAAGGTATTGAAGGAAAAAGAGGAATGGATAAGGGAGAGGTTAGAACTTCTGACAAAAAGAGAGAAAAAAATTGTACAGTATGATAGTGGAGAGATTTTCAGTTACTTGGGAAAGAGATATACAATAGAGATACAGCACTCTACTAAAGAGTATTGTCAATTAAAAAATGATAAATTTATAATATATTTAAAAGAGAATAGCTTTGAGAAAAGAAAAACTTTAATTAATACTTGGATCTGTGATAATTTTTGCCCTTTTATGATGGAACTCACTATGAATATTAGTGAAAAGATAGGCTATACTCCTGAAGTTGTAAAATTTAGAGATATGAAAACTAGATGGGGATCTTGTAATTCTAAAAATAGGAGTATAACATATAATTATCAGCTATATAAAAAGAGCAGAGAGATTATAGAGTATGTAGTTTTACATGAATTGTCACACATACCATATCCACATCATCAAAAAAGTTTTTGGGATTTTGTAGAAAAATATATGCCAGACTGGAAAATCAGAAGAAAACTGTTGAAGGAGAGTAGTGATGAATAGTCAATTAAAAAGTATAGCACTAATGTTAGTTTTAGGAATAGGTGTAATAGGGGTATATAATCATATGTATGGGGAGAAGAAGATCAGTGTAAAAGTAATAAATTCAAATGATTACTCTTCAACTTTTTCTAAGGAAGAGAGAGCAAAATTAGATGCTATAACTTCAGCTTCAGTAGTAGCAGAAAATTATATAAGAGAGTATACACCCAATGGATTTACAGATAGTGATAGTAAAAAAGCTATAGTAATAGTTGGGGAACCGAGAAAAAACTCGATAATGTATGATATGGTTTACACTACTATGAGATCTTTGGAGGAGAGTGGAGTAGAGGTTGAACTGAGAGATCTTTATAATATGAATTGGAATCCAGTATTACACCCTGATGAGTTTTATTCACAAAAAGATGGAATTGGCAGTGTTCCTGAAGATGTAGCAAAAGAGCAAGAGCTTATAAAAAAAGCTGACTATATAATTTTTATCTATCCAAATTGGCATGATTCTGCTACCTCAATAGTAAAAGGTTATCAAGAGAGAGTATTCTCTAGAAATTTTGCCTATGAAGTGGGAGAGAAGGGGCATAGAGGTTTACTTGCTGGAAAATCTATGTTTACAATTATGAACTGTGGATATTTAGGTGGTGGAAGAGGTTATATAGATGGCGGAAAAGGAATAGAAGATGAAAAATGGAATAAATATATGTTAGCTTATAAAGTTTTTGATGATGATACAGCAGATTGGTGGGGAGTAAAAAATTTAGGTAGGTTTATGAATGACAGATATCCACAACCTACCTCGACTAATTTTGAAAAAGATCTAAATCAATTGAGAGAAGAGCTTAAAACAGAGATTTTAAAAGCTTTCTCACTAAATGCTAGATAATTATGATTTTAATTTAGTAACTAGATTCTCAAAGCCACAATTTTTAAAGATATCTCTTGCTTTTATAGAAGGGATATCTTTTGTTTTTATAGCTTCCATAATCTGTTTATCAAAAGGGATTTTTACATCTACTTCATATCCTTTTTCTCTGATAAACTTCTCTATTTGCTCACTGATTTCAGAGGATAGATCATACTTATTGATAATGAAGTATGGTCTCAATCTAAATCCTTCAACTAGAGTGATTACTCTTTCTAAATCGTGGAGTCCAGATAAAGTTGGTTCAGTAACAATAACCACCTTTTTTACTCCAGTCAAGGAGCTAATGACGTTACAAGCTATTCCAGGAGCTCCATCTAATATGATATATTCAGAATTACTACTCTTTGCTAATTCTTTAGCTTTTTTTCTAACTTGAGATACCAATTTACCAGAGTTTTCCTCTCCAGGAAAGAGAGTAGCATGAACCATCTTTCCATATTTAGTTTCTGAAACATAGATATTACCTGAATGATTTTCTTTCATAGTAATAGCATTGACAGGGCATATATATTCACATGCTCCACACCCTTCACATTTTTTAGGATTATCAATAGCATCAAATTTACAAACTTTATAACATTGTCCACAATCTATACATTTATCTCTGTCTAAAAAAGCCTTTTTCATACCAAAAAACTTTTCTTCACTTACTTCAGTTGGATTAAAAAGAATCTTTAAATTTGGAGCATCTACATCACAATCTGCAATGATTAGATTATTAAAATATGGAACTAATGATGATGAAATACTAGTCTTACCTGTACCACCTTTTCCTGAAATAACTAAAATCTCTTTAATTTCCATACTCTTTCACCTTTTTTAAAATATTTTTGAATATCTCTTGAGAGTCGGGAAGAGCATCTGCAATTATTTTTCCCTCTGAATAGGATTTTGTTACCTCTCTTGAAAAAGGAAGTTCTCCTAAAATCTCAATGGAGTTTTTATAACAAAAGTCTAAAATTTCACTGTTCTCATTATCAGCTTTGTTAATAACTATTCCAAAAGGAATCTCCATATCTTGCAGTAATTGAACAACCAATTTCATATCACTCAATCCAAAAGGAGAAGGTTCAGTAACTAATATAGCAAAATCACTACCTTCTAAGGCATTTACAGTGTTGCAAGAGGTACCAGGTGGACAATCTATTATGATATCTTCACTCTTTGCCATACTGTGAAGTTCCTTTATAATCTTTACTCCAGACATCTCACCAATGTTTAGTTTTCCATAAAGTAGATCAGAATTAAAATAACTCTTCTCTACAAATATCTTTCCAATCTCTCTCTTCTCCCAAGAGATAGCATTTGTAGGACAAACTAACTGACAACCACCACAGTCGTGACAGCTTTCACCAAATATGACAACACGATTTTTAGCTGGGATAATAGCATTAAACCTACAAAAATCACCACATTTTCCACAGAGAGTACATTTTTTCATATCAACCTTTGGAAAGTGATTGAAAATTGATACCTCTTGAGAAGTTTTTCCCTTTAAAAAGATATGTGAATTTGGTTCCTCTATATCTGTATCTATTAGAAGAGATTTAGTTACAAAGGCAAAACTACTACTGAAAGTAGTTTTACCTGTACCTCCTTTACCACTTAAAACGGCTATTTTCATAGGGCATCTACGCCATTCTTAAACCTGAAAATTGTGATGAGAACAGATGTTTTTCAAGTTTACCCTCATGGTAGTTTTTCAATACCTCTTCTACAGTAGTACATTCTCCAAGCTTATATACAGGGATCTCAAACTCTTCGATCAATGTTTCAGCCTTAGGTCCTATCTCCCCAGCAATTATCACTTCAACTCCAAGAGAGACCAGTTTTTTTACAACTTTTAATCCAGCACCAGTAACTTCATCTTTGGCATCATTTTCAATTATCTCATATTGGTTACTCTCATCATCTAAAATAATGAAATATCCAGCTCTTCCAAATCTCTTATCAACTTTAGAATCATAATTTTCTTCTTCAAGTCCTATTGCAATTTTCATAGTTCATCTCCTAAATATTAGTGTTCACATTTGTGTCCTTCATCATGGTGATGATGAGCACAAGCAGATCCTTTAGAGTATAGAGCTCCATCTAAGAATACTTTTAAAACACTAGCAATATTTCCACTAGCTCCTAATATTACTTGTCCACCATTTTCTTTTATAAGATCAATAGCTCTTTGTCCCATTCCACCTGTGATAACTACATTGATATTGTTATCAGCTATGAATCTAGGGAATACTCCAGGTGCATGTTCAGGTGCTTCTAGAACCTCTCTATTAACTATTTTTCCATCTTCAATTGAGAATACAACAAACTTAGCACAATGACCAAAATGCTCCTCTACATTTACTTCGTCATTTGTTGGGAACCCCACTCTTAAAATTTCATTTGTCATTATAACCATCTCCTGTGTTTTTTAATTTTATTGCTTTGTGATGTAATAGACCATCTAATATCTTTTTTCTTCCAGAACTTAAAAGTCTTTGTACAGTACCTCTTGAGATTTTCATAATCTCAGCTGTTTCAATCTGACTCTTATTCTCAAAATCACATAATCTAACAGCTTCTAATTCATCTATCTCAATCTCAACCATCTCCATCTCAAAGAGAGGAACTCCTACAGGTTTAAAGACTCTTTCATTTTCTAAGATACGGCAACATCTTTGTTTTTTACATCTTGGCATAAAATCCTCCTAATATATTATGTGCATATGCACAAATAAAGTATACTCCTCTTAATTATCTTTGTCAAGCAAATAAAAAATTTAGGTAAAGAAAAAGGAAAAAAATTACTGTAATCAGTAGTTTTTTTCCTTGAATATAATTAATTATTGATTTAAAAATAGTTCAAATTTATTTTTTAATTCTTGAGGTAAAAATTTCTCATAATATTTTAGAAATTTTATTCCTGGAATATAGTTTTTATTATTTTTTACAATCTCTAAATACTCTTTTTCAATACTTTGTACAGAGTAGAAATCACTCTTATCAACTATATCTAAAAGTTCAGAGATGATAGATATCTTTTGATTTTCTACATTCTCCAAAGAGTTAGATACTACTAGAGCCTCTAAATAATAAGCCTTGGCATCTTTTAATTTATTTAGTACCGTAGCCCCATTAGCAAGAGTTTTTAATATCTCTAGCATCTCGATTGAACATTCAGATTGCTCACTTAGATTGTGTTTACATTTTTCATAATATTTCTTTATATTTTCTTTATCATCTATTTCAATAGCTATCTTTATAATCTCGCTATATCCTAGACACTTTTCCTTCTCTCCTCTTCCTTTTACAAGAGAAGCATACTCTTTTATTGATTCCTCAGTATTTCCCTGTTTATTTAAAATCTCAGCAATTAAGTTTCTGAAAACATAGATACTTTCATCATCTTTACTTTTTTTCAAAAGAGCCTTAGTTGTTTCTAGAGCAACATCATAACATTGAGCAGCTATTAAAGCCTTGATATAAGCATAATCTAATTCATCATACTTTTGAGGATGCTTATTCTTCTCTAAATTGTTGCAGAATTTTTTATAGATGTAGATAGCTCCTTGTGGATCTTGTAGTTGCTCACTTATAAAGAACATATCCAATAATTTATTCTTTAAATCTCTAATTTTTCTAACACCGTGAAATGATTTTAAAAGATAATCTCTAGCTAAAAGATATCTCTTTCTATTTTTGAATCTTAGATAAAGTTTTTCACAAAACTCCTCTCTCTCCTTGTGTTGTAACTCGTAAAGAGCTTCCTCAATGATCCAAAGATTTTCATTGCTGATATCTATCTCACTAAGTAGCATATTGTTAAGAAATTCAATAGCTTGTTCCTCTTTTGTTTTCATTAGATTAGAGATAGATATCTCCTCTCTAATCCCTCTTGAAAGAAGAATTTTTTGTAGATTTTTACATAGTATTTTTGCAGTTTTTTCAGTAAGAGATCTCTTTCCAATTTCGATCATACCTAAAAAAACTCTGGTGATATCCTCACCTACTAATTCCCCCTGTGTAATCTTATATTTTTTTCTTAATACCAATAATTTTTCCTCTGGCGATAAGAACATAATACTCCCCCTTAATAGTTATATAATACAGTGTTATTATATAATATTTTTTGTTTTCTGTATAGAGGGTTTATGAAAAAAAGATAGATATATCATCAAAAATTATACTTTTTTTGATCATTTTTATAAAAAATTATAAAAATTTAGATTTTATTAATAAAAAAGATAGTGTAAGGAAAACTCTTGTTGATATTTTATACTCTACATATTATAATTAATATGTAGATTCTATACAGTAAGAGGTGAAAGAATGGAAATAAAAGCAGTAGCATTGGATTTAGATGGAACATTATTGGATTCTAATAAAAAGATTTCACAAGAGAATAGAAAAATTTTAAAACTTTTAGAAAGCAAGGGAGTAAAGATCATCATTGTGACTGGAAGAACCTATATCTCTGCCAAACCATATGCTGAGATGCTAGATATGGATAGCTTTGTAATAGCATACAATGGAGCAAAGGTTGTAAACTATAGAAATGATGAGGTTGTATTGGAGCTACCCCTAGAGGAGAGATATGCTAGAAGAATCATAGAGTTGGCTCAAGATAGGGATTTTCATATAAATCTATATCAGGATAACTGTTGGTTTGTAGAGGAATTGGATAGAGATGAAACAAGACACTATTCTAAGATGACGGGATTAACTCCTGTAGCTAAGGATTTTAAAAGCTTTGAAGACTATAATATGACTAAGATAACTATTCAAGATATGGCAAACTCTCAAGAGTTTAATGAGTTTTGCAAACATATAGAAAATAGTTTTAAGGGTGAGGTTTATACAGCTAAATCTCAAAACTTTCTATTTGAAGTGTTGAATAAAAATGTAAATAAAGGATTGATTTTAGAAAGAGTATTAAAAAGTTATGGGATATCGTTAGATGAGTGTGTAGCTTTTGGAGATGCTAGAAATGACTTGGAGATGTTGAAAATGGTAAAATATGGAGTTGCTATGGGTAACTCTGATCTAGGTTTAAAAGAACAGGTGAACTATGTGACAGATACCAATGATAATGATGGGGTAGCAAAATTTTTAAAAAAATATTTTTTGACACAATTTGTAAAATATGATAAAATTTAAAAATAATCAAAAGCAATAATTAAGCACAAATAGGGGAAAAATTAACCCCTTTATTTTAGATATGGAGGTAAGAATGAAAGAAAATAGTATTGTTATACTAGACTTTGGTTCTCAGTACAATCAATTGATTGCTAGAAGAGTCAGAGAAATGGGTGTTTATGCTGAAGTTGTTCCTTACTTTGAACCTTTAGACAAAATACTTGCTAGAAAGCCAAAGGGAATAATTTTATCAGGGGGACCTGCTTCTGTTTATTTAGAAGGAGCACCAACTATAGACAAGGAGCTATATGCACAAGGGATACCAGTATTAGGTATTTGTTACGGAATGCAATTGACTACTCACTTAATGGGTGGAGAGGTAGCAAGAGCTGACAAGCAAGAGTTTGGAAAAGCTGAATTAGTAATAGATGAGATTGATAGCCCTCTATTCCAAGATGTTCCAAATAATTCAAAAGTATGGATGAGTCACAATGACCATGTAACTAAAATGGCACCAGGATTTATCCAAATAGGGCATACAGATTCATGTGTTGCTGCTACTTACAATAAAGATATCAATACTTATTGTATTCAATTCCATGCTGAAGTTACTCACTCAGAATATGGAACACAAATTCTTAAAAACTTTGTATTTAATGTAGCTGGTTGTGAAAAAAATTGGTCTATGGGTAACTACATAGAGGAAACAATAAAGAATATTAGAGAGACTGTAGGAGATAAGAAAGTATTATTAGGACTTTCAGGAGGAGTTGACTCTTCTGTTGCTGCTACTCTTATTCATAAAGCAATTGGAGATCAATTAACTTGTATCTTCGTTGATACAGGACTTTTAAGAAAAGATGAAGCTAAAAAAGTTATGGAGATCTATGGAGAAAACTTCCATATGAACATCAAATGTATAGATGCTGAAGAGAGATTCCTATCTAAGTTAGCTGGTGTATCTGATCCTGAAACAAAAAGAAAAATAATAGGAAAAGAGTTTATTGAGGTATTTGATGAAGAGGCTGCTAAATTAACAGATGTTGAGTTCTTAGCACAAGGAACTATCTATCCAGATGTTATTGAGTCTATGTCTGTAAAAGGACCTTCTATGACAATAAAATCTCACCACAATGTTGGTGGACTTCCTGAAGATATGAAATTCAAACTTCTTGAGCCATTAAGAGAGTTATTCAAAGATGAAGTAAGAAAAGTTGGAAGAGAGTTAGGAATTCCTGATCATATGGTTGATAGACATCCATTCCCAGGACCAGGACTTGGAATTAGAATATTAGGTGAAGTTGATAAACAAAAAGCTGATATCTTAAGAGAAGCTGACGATATATTTATCGAAGAGCTAAGAAATGCTGACCTATATAATAAAGTAAGCCAAGCTTTTGTTGTACTATTACCAGTAAAATCTGTTGGAGTAATGGGAGACGAGAGAACTTATGAGTATACAGCAGTTTTAAGATCTGCTAATACTATTGACTTTATGACTGCTACTTGGTCACACTTACCATTTGACTTCTTAGAGAGAGTTTCTAATAGAATCTTAAATGAGGTTAAAGGTATTAATAGATTGGCCTATGATATCTCATCTAAGCCACCTGCAACTATCGAGTGGGAATAATAGCTGATTTTTAAACTAACCATTGATTTCATTGAATTGGTTTATATTGAAAAATAGCTCTGACAATAAAATGACAATGTTTTAAAAATTTACCCCTAGTAATTTACTAGGGGTTGTTTATTTTTATTTTCTTGAAAAATTTATTCATTTGAATTATAATTATGATATAGATCATTAAGGGTTGGTGAGAAAAAGAAGTGCCTAAAATTATACTGAATGATACTCTTGTTGAAAATAAAATAGTAAATAATATTTTTATAAATTTTACACAAAAAGAATCTGTTCTTTTTATTTCAATTCTAGAAATTTTTCTTTCACTGATAAATGAAGAGAATTTAAAAAAATATTATAATCAATCAAAACAATATTTAACAGTTAAGGAGCTTGGATATTTATATTGTAGTTCTAATATAAATAAAGATAGTGGGCTTGTAGGAAAAGTATTTGAAAGATTTGTGTATGATTTGATTATATCAAAAGATGAGAAAATAACAGAGTTTTTAGTAGGAGCTTTATCAAAATTAGATGCAATTGACTATAATAATCAAACTAATACTTATTTTCAAAATTTTGGTCAGGTAAATAAAATTAGTGATGAAGTTGATGTGATATTATGGGCTGATGAAAAAGGAGAATGGATAAAGGATAGTAACATTAATTTGACTTTAAATTGTATAAATGAAAATGATATTATTGTTGTGAAAGGTAAGGCATATAAATTTAAAGAGGTATTAAAAGCTATATCATATAATAATGGAATTTATGGAAATCTAGGAAAAGCAGACCTATTTGTAAAACAGAGAGGGTATAATATTTGGCATGGAGTTAATATAAAAAAGAATATAGAAGATTTAAAAATGACTTCTAATAAATATAAAAATTTAGATATAGGGATTGCTTTGACTACAAATAAATTAGATTATATGAAGAAAGAACTTATATATAATGGGTATCATTTTTTTAATGAACAACTTCCAGAAAATAAGTATGTCTATGTTATTCCTCAAGAAAAGTATATTGGGGAAATGGTTGAATATGAGATAAATAATATGAAATTCTTTTTAAATAATATAGTTTGCAAAGATTCTAACTCAAGTAATTCAAATAGTGAGTTAGCCTTTTTGTCAAATATCTATAAATTTCTCTTTTTTTATAGAGATGAAAGTATATTTAAAATTATTAAATATTTAGAGAATAATTTAAAACAAGATGGAATTTTTCTTCCAGAACGTATTTATTTAGAAAATAATATTGGAAGTTTTATGATTAATGGAAATATTGAGATTTCTACTAAATATGGAGATAGTATAGATAATGAGGTTATGGAAAAGAGTTATTCAGCATAAAAAAATAGTAATATTTTTAATAATAATTTAGTTGTAAATCTTATATTGATGTTATGTTAAATTATTAATAAAAAGTCAAAATTATCTAAATGTAAAAAAGGAGAAGTTATGGATAGATTATACTATATAGAATTTTCACATATAATTATTTTTCAGGAAGTGGAAATAGGAATGGAAACAGAGGATGCTATGATAACAGCTTTGGGTTGTTCTCTAAATAAGATACCTAAAAAGTTTTTAACTGATGAATACTCATATTATAATGGAAATATTTGTATATTTAGAAGAAGTAAAGAGGAGCTTTTAGTTGCTTTTAGAAATTATAAAGAGAGAATTTTTAAAAATATTGAAGAGATAGAAAAAGAATTAGAAGCTTAAATAAAAAGAGCTATAAACTAATAAGAAATATTAGTCTATAGCCTTTTTTAGATAGTGATACTATTTATTTTAAAATCAACTATTGAATTTTTAAGAGTTTCAATAAACTCGTCAGATGGAACTACTAGATTATTGATATTTTTTTCTCTTACTCCAATAGGTCTATATTTAATTATCTTATATCTAATATCCGTTCCTGAGAGTATAGTTGCAACATTTTTAACTAAATTTTTACAATCTAATAGATTAGGAACAATGACACTTCGTACTTCATATAGCTTTCCAATTTCTTTTAAAAACTCTATATTTTTAAGAGGATTAGTATTTTCAAAAGCTACTAAATTTAGATGCTCCTCTTTCTTCCAAGCTTTAATATCAAGCATAAATGCATCTGTAATCTCTACAAATTTCTCATACTTTTTTTCAGAGAGATCTAGGCTTCCATTTGTATCAACAAAGCAAGTGAGATCAGGAAAAATAGATTTAACCTCTTTAAAAAGTTCAGTAAGAAATTTATATTGTAAAGTACACTCCCCACCACTAACTGTGATACCTTTAATAAATGGCTTTACTCTTTTGATCTCCTTGAGAAGATATTGTACATCAACTAGCTCTATTTTTGGAGAAGAGGAGTTTTTACAAAATTTAATACATAGATCACAGTTAACACAAGTTTCTTTATTCCAGATAACAAGTCCATTCTCATCAAAAGAGAGGGATTTAGTAGGACAGACATTTAAACACGCACCACAAGAGTTACACATACTTATTGTTTCTGGATTATGACAGTAAAGACAGTTAAAATTGCAACCTTGAAAAAATATTGACATTCTATTGCCTGGACCATCAACATTTGAAAATTTTATAATCTTATTTAATGGAGCTGCTAGATTACTTTCCATATCTCAATCTTCTTTCTAAAGCTTTAGCATTATCTCTAGCACCCTTACCAAGTATGGTAGTATCTCTAAGTACCTGCTCTCCTCTATCTAATTTTGCCATTTCAGATTTTTTAACTAAATATCCTGTGACTCTAACTACATCACTATCAGAACCATATAGAGAGAAGAATCTCATCTCATTGGCAAAAGCTCCCTTTATTATATCCAAGATAGCTTCAATATTGTTGTTGTATGTTTGATCAAAGAT
>NZ_JBEFNA010000002.1:0-53846 GCF_040199715.1 Fusobacterium sp. SYSU M8D902 | reverse complement strand
TCTCATCTCATTGGCAAAAGCTCCCTTTATTATATCCAAGATAGCTTCAATATTGTTGTTGTATGTTTGATCAAAGATGAATATATCTCCTATTCCACTAGGACAATATTTATGGAATGGAGCTGATTGTAAAATGTGTTCTAAAAGTTCTGGCTCTTCTCCAATAGGGATTCTACAACCAGGACTTTCGTTGACATCTGTATCAATTCCAACTTGTGAATGTAATAGGTGAGAGTTGTTAAAGAAACTACCAGCATATTTAGATTTATGATTTTCTATGGAAGTGTATAGAGTTTTTATAATTTTTTCTCCAAGTTCATTTGCTATTTCTGAATAACCAAATCTCTTTTTTTGCTCTGTTGCATTTAGTAGATGGTTTACACATTCAGCTAAACCTACAACTCCAAACAATCCTGTAAATTTTTCTTTTTCAATAAGTCCCTCTTTAACAAGGAAAGAGCTTTCAAAAAATCCACTTTCATCAATTAAAAATCTAGATCTTTCATCAATAAAAGTTAAAACCTCAGCTGTAACATCAGGAAGTACTCTAGTGAAAAAATCCTCAATCGATTGAGCTTCTTTAGCTAAAGTTCCCAATTTGATTCTGATTAGTGTATTTGCTCCACCACCAACTTTCAATCCATTGTAACAACTAACAATACCATATTCCCCTTTAAAATCTTGTTCAAACATCTTGTTATTAGCAAAACTTGGTTTAGCTGTTGACAAAGCAGTTTCGATAGAGTCAAGAGCAAGAGCTTTAGAAGTGGACTCGTCATATTTCAATGTAAGATTTGGTGTAGGAAGTTGAAGTTCTCTCATAACCTTCAGTATAATCCTTCCAGCTTTTGTTTCTAATGGCCCTATATTGGCATGGCAAAAAGAATCTGTTATTGTAGAATCTACATGTTTTAAAAACAATTTGATAGCTAGATATGCTTCATTTTCATCAGTTATGAAGGGATCTAAAAGATAGTCAATATTACCTAAATAAACAGGCATTGTAGTGATTGAAGGAACATGTTTATAAAGGATTAAAAGATTATTGACAGCCTCCCAAATATTAGTAGGGGTATCTAAACCTAAAAATTCACTTCCCTGTTTCATAAATTTATCATAGTCAGGAACAATATATCTAGGTCTGTAAGGAGCTTCTCCCTCCATTAGATCACAGATGATATTTTTCTCCATATACTCTTTTAATTTTTCACTCTTATTGAGAACATTTAAGCTATTTTCAGCTAATCTAGCTAAAGTAATAATTTTCTGCTCATAAGTTAAAGAGTTGCACTTAATAGTTTCTAATATCATAAATCCTCCTAAGTATCTTTAGTAATTATGTTAATATTATCACATTTAAAGGGAAAAATCAATTGTTTTTAAACAAGTTTAATACTTGTTTGTTTTTTACAGACAACTATTGAATAATAAGAGATAATAAAGAGAAAAATTAATCATTCTTGAAATAAAGAGAGTGTTGTTATATAATTAATTGTATGATAATTGGGAAAGGAAGTGACACCTTAAGTATGTTGAATAAAATAAATTATCCTAAAAAAACACCTAGGTGTATAGCAGTTTATAATAAACTTTTTGAAATGATAAAATCTGGGAAATTTTCAGAGGAGAATAGATTACCAGCTGAAATTGAGTTAGCTAAAGAGATGAGTGTAAGTCGTTCAACTTTAAGACAGGCATTGGAATTATTACAAGAGGATGGGATTATTAAATCTATTCAAGGAAAGGGAAGCTTTATAGTAAAAGAGAGAATAAAAGTAGAAGATGGCTTGGAGTTACTAAAGAATCCTATCTATTCTGTTGTTACACAAGAGATTACAGAGGTGGAGTTTGAGTTTAGAATTGAGCCAGGAAATGATTATACAACAGAGATATTTGGTAAACAGATATCAATAGTTATATTTGCAGATAGATGGTTTAAGATAGATGGAGAGATTGTGGCCTATACTATTTCAGTAATTCCAGCTGAAACAGTACTAGCTGGAAAGATTGATTTGAATGATAAGGAGAAATTTTTAAATTATCTCAATGAAGAGATTTACAAGGTTGCTAAAAGTTCTATATTGAAGGTAAGTTTTTCAGAGATTGGAAATATTTCATCAGTTAAATATAGACTGTCAAAGGATAATAGATGTCATCTTTTATCTGAAACACTCTATGGAAAAGATGGAGCTCCCATAATGTTTAATAAGCACTACATTCCTTTGGAGAGTGGAGAGCTTATAATCTATCGAAAGTAATAAGTGAGAATTTAAGATAAAGAAAAGGAAAAAAATTACAATATAAATAAAGTAACTTTTTTCCTTTTTTGATTTTATAATTTTTAGTACATAGATTTTATAAGCTCAAGAACGTAGTTATAGACTCTTTCAGTAGAATCAATCTCTAGATATTCACCAGGAGTATGAACATCTCTCAAGTTAGGTCCAATGCTTATAAAGTCAATATTAGGATAGTTTTGTGAAAGAGCTCCACACTCAAGTCCTGCGTGAATTACCTCCACTTTCATTTCACTGTTATAAAGTTTTTTATACACTTCTAAAGCTTTATCTCTTAGTTTTGATTCTGCTCTAAATCTCCACTCAGGATAACCAGCAGAAAATTCAAAATTAGCTCCAACTTCATCTAGGACAGTAGTTATCTTCTCTTTTAATTGGTTAAGAACAAGAGGTTCAGAACTTCTTAAAGAGATAATAATATTGATAGATCTATCTAAAGTATTTACAATAGCTAAGTTATCAGAAGATTCAACGATCTCTGGATACTCTTTCATCCAAGTATTAACACCAGTAGGCAGTTTTTCAATAGCCTCAATATATTTATGGAAATCCTCTTGAGATATAGCTGAAATCTTATCAATAGGAGCTATTTCTAGTTGGAAATCCATATTAGGTTCATGAGTTGTGTATTTGTCACTAATATTTTTAGTAATTGCTAATATATTTTTTTCGAGAGTGTTACTATTAGATGCTATTATACTCTTTGCACTTCTAGGAATAGCATTGTCCTTACTACCACCAGAGATTTCAATAAAATCAAAGTTATCAACTTTTTCTAATTGTGAAAGAAGCTCTCCCATTATTTTGTTAGCATTTCCTCTATTTTGGTTTATCTCAGTCCCAGAGTGCCCACCTTGTAGTTTATCCAATGTGATAGTGTAGATTGTAGAATCTTTTACTTCATATTTTGAGATAGGAAGATTGATATCTAACTCAATTCCACCAGCTGAACCAACTGTAACCACTCCCTCATCTTCTGAGTCTAAGTTTATTAACATATCTCCTTGTAAAAGTCCAGGTTCAAGAGATAGGGCACCGTTCAAATCAACCTCTTCAGAAGTAGTTACCAATAGTTCAACTTGACATTTTATAGAGTCGTCCTCTAGTAGAGCCATACCCATAGCAAGAGCAATTCCATTATCTCCACCAAGTGTTGTTTTGTTGGCTTTTAGAATATTTCCCTCGACAATTAATTGGATAGGATCTGTTTTAAAATTATGGTTACTATCATTCTCCTTTTCACACACCATATCCATATGTCCTTGAAGTATTATACTAGGAGCATTTTCATAACCAGGAGCAGGTTTTTTTCTAAGGATAACGTTATAAAATTTATCTTGGTATGTTTCTAAATTCAATTTTTTACCAAATTCAACTAGATAATCACTAATTTCTTTTTCGTTATATGATTCTCTAGGTATTTTTGAAATCTCTTCAAAATGGTAAAAGACTCTCTCAGGTTTTAAACCGTCTAGTTTTCTCATAAAAATCCCCCCATTAAATTTATATAAAAGTTGAAATAATAAGTGCAACTATGGAGTAGATAGCCATAATTCCCATCAATGGAGCTATGTATTTCCACCACTTATTAAATGTAGTTCCTGCCATCTCAAGTGTAACAAGTATAAGACCTGTTGGAGTGATAAAAGACATCAATCCTTGACCCCAGTTGTAAGCATTGATAACAACATCTCTAGATAGACCAACACTGTCAGCAAGAGGAGCCATTATAGGCATTGTAAGTACAGCAAGTCCTGATGATGATGGAATGAAGAAACCTAAGAATGAGAATACTCCAAGTTGTGCAAGTGCAAACATAGAACCACTCATTCCACTAACCATATTTATAGAGTAGTTTAGTAGAGTGTCAGAGATCATTCCATTATCCATTATTATATTGATAGCTCTAGCAAGTCCAATTGTAAGAACTACCCCAATCAATTCAGCTGCTCCGTCAACAAATGTATTAACAGAATCTTTTTCAGAAAGACCAGATAGGAACATGATTACGATAGCAACTCCAAGGAATAGAGCTGACATCTCTTCGAACCACCAACCACCAAAGGCAACTCCCCAAACTAAAATAATGAATGCAAGAGTAAATACAAGTATTATCAATTTTCTTCTCAAAGTAAACTCAATTACAACATCTGGGTTGTAGTCTCCTAAGAAACGCTCTTTTATAGCTTCGTTTTCATCATAAACAAGTGAGTTAGTAGGATCATTTTTTACCTTAACTGTATACCAATACATATAAGCTAAAGTTATAATAGAACCAACAATCAATACAATAACTCTAAATACTAAACCATTAGTGAAGCTTATTCCAGCAGCATTAGATGCAATAACTACTGAAAATGGATTGACAGTAGAGAACATAGTTCCAATTGATGATCCCATATAAATAGCTGCTATACAAGTGATAGCATCAAAACCACTAATTAGGAAAATAGGCATCAAAATAGGATAGAAAGCTATAGTCTCCTCTGCTAGACCAAAGGTAGTTCCACCAAAAGTAGTTAGAGCAAATACTAGTATAACTAAGATAAATTCCTTTCCTTTTGTTTTCTTAGAAAGAGCTCCTATTCCAGCATCAAAGGCTCCAACTTTATTAACAAGTCCAATAACTCCACCTAAGATCAATACAAAGATCATAATATCAACAGAATCCATTGTACCTAAAATAGGTGATTTGATAACCTCTACTAAACCTTGAGGCTGTTGCTCAATCTGAACATATGTTCCAGGGATAGCAATAGGTTTTTTAATTGATCCATCTTCAAATTTAGATAGATCCAATTGAATATTAAAGTTATCTAGCACACTCTGTGTAGCAGGAACAACTTTTGTTTCATCATTGTGATCAGTTATAACAAACTCTCTTGTAGCATCATCATATGTAAGTCTAGAAAACTTACCAGATGGTACGATATAAGTAAGAATAGCTGCAAAAATTAAGATGACAAATAGTACTGTAAAGGCTGTGGGAAATTCACGTTTTTTCTTTTGACCCAAAGTAATCACTCCTTAAATTTAAAATATTTTGATTGTGCAAATATATAGAAAGTTAAATTTATGTAAAAAATGTATTTTTTTACATCTTAAAATATATAAAATTAACACAATTATACACAATATAAGTATAATATAAGATAAATTTATAATAGTGTCAAGGAAAAATTAACCCTAGAGCATAATTTGAGCAATTTTTAAAATTGTAATTAAAAAAAAATGATATAAAAAAAAAGGAAAAATTACTTTATAGCAATTTTTTCCTTTAAATTATTTAATCAAATATATAACCTATACTAAGTTGTGAGATAAGTTCTCCACTTTCATTATCTTTTGATACTGAAAATTCAATAGGGCCTAAAATACTTCCATAAGCTAATGAAAGGTTGAAACCTTGAGAGTAGTCTTCCCAGATAACTTTTTTATTAGGGGATGGGCTCTCTTTTAAATCACTGTAAGTTCCAATATTCCAACGAGCATTTAAATAGAGATTTGTATCAAGTTTGTAACTTACTCCCAATTTACCAATCATAAAATCTTCCACAAGTTTTTGCTGATAGAAATAACCATAAAAAGCAAAATCTTTATTTTGAAGGTTATTTTTAGTTCCACCTAAACGGATAAACTTATCCATAGAAGTAACCTCATCACCTTTAATAACTCCACCAGATAGACCATAATTAAATGTAATTTTTTTAGTGATTGGTAGGTAACCATCAAAAGTATAGAGAGGACCATAAAAACTAGAGTTTGCTTTATCAAAGCTTCCTTCCCAGCTGTATTTAAAATCTAATTTTGCTCCAGAATGCGGGAATATTTCAGAGTCAAGAGTATTAAAATTAACTTTGAAAAAAGCTCCATTGTAGTTTTTAGAATATTCGATTTCATTAGGATTGAGGGAACCAGTTTCTTGCTCTAGCTTAGCATAGGAACTGTTGATCCCATATGCTACAGTCAGTTGATTGTTATATTGGGTAAGAGCTCCAATCTCTGCATCAAAGGTGCTAACCAATAGATTTGAAATCTTTTTATTTCCATTATATAGGAAGAATGGATTCTCGTTGTAATCAAAGTTGGCAAAAATACCAATCTTATTAGAATAACCATAGTATATAAAGTTTTTAAAATTTACTCCTAAATAATCCCCTACTTGTAAGTTGACAAGGGTATTATTTCCAATTTTTCCAAAATTTGTAATAGTTGTACCTATATCAAAAGTTGTTCCATAACCAGTGAGATACTTAACTCCCATTCCAACAGAGTTATTAGGATTTATTCCAACATCTAGAACTAAATTATCATCTTCAATATCATAGTATAGATAGTTGATAATTTCATTACCATAAAGTTTTAGAAGTTGCATCTCCAACTCCTCTAATGAAATATCTTTATCTATGATATTAGAGAGAGAGCTATCTATAATAGCTTGATTTTTTTCAGAAATATCACTTTTAAACTTTATATTTTTAATACAAACATTGTTGTTTAGTTTTAACTTAGGAGTTGGTTTAGTGAGGTTTTTAGGAAGATCTTCCAAAAGAGGTAGTTTCTCCTTTGTAGCCTTCTCACCCAATTCTACAAAAAGACTACTTTTATCTAGTTCTGTAGCTGAATATTCAAGTACATCAGGTGTTATTAATATAGAAGCAAGTTTTCTCTGCTCATCTGTAGAAGAAGCACTTTGAATAGCAACAAGCTGATTTAACACACTGATGATATTGTATTCTTTTTTATCTTTTATCTCATTTCCAACATCACTACCAATTACTACATCAGCTCCCATATCAATGGCGTCAACAACTGGAAAGTTTCTAGAAACAAGCCCATCAACATAGAGTCTATCATCAATCTCAACAGGGTCAAATATAGTAGGGATAGCCGTACTTGCAACAATGGCTTTAGCTAAATCTCCCTCTTTAAAAGCTACAGCTTCTCCAGTATTAAGATCAGTTGCTACAATTCTAAGTGGAATTGGTAATTTATCAAAATCTTTGATATCCTCTACACTATTTAGGAGTTTTTTTAATTCAAAATACATCATCTGACTATTTCCAAAACTTTTAGGCAGAGAGAAATTAAATTTATTGTCATATTTGACCGAAACCATATAGTTTTTGTTATTAATTTTCTTTTCTAAGGGAATTTTATCCTCTACAAAATCACCGTTGATAAACTCATCCCAGGTATTTTTAGATAAGATTTGTTCAATCTGATCAGGTGAGTATCCAGCAGAGTAGAGAGCTCCTATCAAAGCTCCTACACTTGTACCAGTTATGTAATCTGGACGAATACCTAAACTCTCTAAAGTCTTGAGGACACCTATATGAGCAAGTCCCTTTGCTCCACCGCCACTCAATGCCAAGCCTATTTTTATATTCTTTTTATTCTTTTTAAATTTATTTTTTTTAATTTTTTCTAATTGAGTAATTTTATTCTCTAAAATTTTAATCTGCTCTTTTAAATTATTTATCTCAAAATCTTCTTTAGAAGTTAGTGTTTTAGCAAAAGTTTTAGTTTGAATAAAGAGTATAGAAAAAATTAAATACATAGCTAAAGTAAATTTTTTCATTTTTCCTCCCATATTTTCCATACTATTATATTATATCAAACTTTTAAAAAAAATAAAATAAAGAATGATCTAAAGTTTGATTTTTACCATTAAAAATGCTATAATACTAATAAAAAAGATTAGGAAGATTAAGTAGTAAGAGGTAAGGAAATAAAAACTTGTTTCTTTACTCCTTATTATTTACTTCCTAATCTGTAAAGTTTATAGGAGGATATATGTTTGACGAGAGAAAAGTTCAAATGGAATTAGCAGGTAGAACACTTACTTTTTCTACTGGTAAAATAGCGAGACAATCTTGTGGAGCTGTAATGGTACAATACGGAGATACTGTAGTTTTAAGTACAGTAAACAGAAGTAAGGAGCCTAGAAAGGAAAATGACTTTTTCCCATTGACAGTAGATTATATAGAGAAGTTTTATGCTGCTGGAAAATTCCCTGGAGGATTCAATAAAAGAGAGGGAAAACCATCAACAAATGCTACATTGACAGCAAGACTTATAGATAGACCAATAAGACCTATGTTTCCAGATGGATTCAACTATGATGTACACATTGTAAATACTGTATTTTCATTTGATGAGAAAAATACACCTGACTACTTAGGAATAATTGGATCATCAATGGCATTAATGTTATCAGATCTACCATTTTTAGGACCAGTTGCAGGTGTTGTAATAGGTTATAAAGATGGAGAGTTCATACTAAACCCTACTCCAGAGGAGTTAGAGACAAGTGAGCTTGAATTATCAGTAGCTGGAACAAAAGAAGCTATAAACATGGTTGAAGCAGGAGCAAAAGAGTTAGATGAAGAGACTATGTTAAAAGCTATTATGTTTGCTCACGAAAATATCAAAAAGATATGTGATTTCCAAGAAGCTTTTGCAAAAGAAGTTGGAAAAGAGAAGATGGAATTTGTAAAACCAGAAGTTATGCCACTAGTTAAGAACTTCATTGACGAGAGAGGAATGGAGAGATTACAAGCAGCAGTTCTAACTTTAGGTAAGAAAAATAGAGAGGAAGCTGTAGATTCACTAGAAGAAGAGTTATTAGAAACATTCAAAGTGGAAAATTATGGAGAGGGAGAAGATGTAGAATTCCCTGAAGATGTTTTAATTGAGTTCAAAGGATATTACCACGACTTAATGAAAAAATTGGTAAGAGATGCTATTCTTTACCACAAACATAGAGTAGACGGAAGAAAAACAACTGAGATAAGACCATTATTTGCAGAGGTTGATTGTCTACCTATTCCACATGGTTCTGCAATGTTTACAAGAGGAGAGACTCAAGCAGTAGTTGTAACAACACTAGGAACTAAAGAGGATGAACAATTAGTAGATGACTTAGAAAAAGAATACTACAAAAAATTCTATCTACACTATAACTTCCCACCATATTCAGTAGGAGAGACTGGAAGAATGGGAAGCCCTGGTAGAAGAGAGTTAGGACACGGATCTTTAGCAGAGAGAGCGTTAAGATATGTTATACCTTCAGAGGAGGAGTTCCCATATACAATAAGAGTTGTATCTGAGATCACTGAATCAAATGGATCATCTTCACAAGCTTCAATCTGTGGTGGATCACTATCATTGATGGCTGCAGGTGTACCTATAAAAGAGCATGTAGCTGGAATCGCAATGGGACTTATAAAAGAGGGAGAAGAGTTCACTGTATTAACTGATATAATGGGACTAGAGGACCACTTAGGAGATATGGACTTTAAAGTTGCAGGTACTAAAAATGGTATAACAGCTCTTCAAATGGATATAAAAATAACAGGAATTACAGAAGAGATAATGAGAATAGCTTTAAAACAAGCTTTAGAAGCTAGAAATCAAATTCTTGAGCTAATGAACAACACAATTCCTGCTCCAGCACCTATCAAATCAAATGTACCAAGAATACATCAAATGGTTATCCCAACTGATAAGATAGCAGCATTAATTGGACCAGGAGGAAAAAATATAAAAGGAATAATTGATCAAACTGGAGCAACTGTTGATATCAATGATGATGGAAAAGTTTCTATATTCTGTAAAGATGAGGCAGCTTTAGTTGAAACAGTAAGATTGGTAAATTCTTATGTTAAAGATGTAGAAGTTGGAGAGATCTATTCAGGTAGAGTTGTAAGTATCCAAAAATTTGGAGCATTTATGGAAATATTACCAGGTAAAGAGGGACTTTTACATGTTTCTGAAATCTCTCAAGAGAGAGTAGCAAATGTAGAGGATGTATTAAAAGTAGGAGATGTATTTGACGTAAAAGTTATCTCTACTGACAATGGAAAAATAAGTTTAAGTAAAAAGAGAGTGTAATATTGAGAATATGAGTGTCATTGAAAGATGACACTCAAATCTCTTTAAACTGTATGAGTAATTATAATATTTAGAGATGTAAGGAGAAAAATAAAGAATGAAATTAGCTTTGATTAGCTTAGGTTGTAGTAAAAATTTGGTAGATAGTGAACACTATTTAGGAATTTTATCTAAAAGAAAGGGCATGGAGCTAACAAGTGAGGTAGCAGAAGCTGACATAGTAATTGTTAATACTTGTGGTTTTATAGGAGATGCAAAAGAGGAGTCAATAGAGACTATTCTAGAAGTAAGTGAACTTAGAGAGACTGGAAACTTAAAAAAATTGATAGTAGCTGGTTGTTTAGCACAAAAATATTCAGAGGAGATATTAAAAGAGCTTCCTGAAGTTGATGCAGTAATAGGAACTGGTGATATAGATAAGATAGAGAGAGTTGTAGATGAGATTTTAGCTGATAAAAAAGTGGTTGAAACAACAAACCTAACTTTCCTAGCTAATGCTAACACAGAGAGAGTTATAACAACTGCAGCACATACAGCTTACTTAAAGATATCAGAAGGGTGTAATAGAGCTTGTACTTACTGTATAATACCACAGATGAGAGGAAGATTAAGAAGTAGAAGTATAGAGGATATAGTACAAGAAGCTAAGCAATTAGTGGCTAGTGGAGTAAAAGAGATAAATCTTTTGGCACAGGAAACTACTGAGTATGGAATTGATCTATATGGAGACAAGAAGCTGGCAGCTCTGATGAAAGAGTTATGTAAGATAGATGGATTAAAATGGTTAAGAACTTATTATATGCACCCAGAGTATGTAACAGATGAGTTAATCGAAGTGATGAAAACTGAAGAGAAGATCTGTAAATACTTTGATGTACCAATACAACATGTTTCAGACAATATATTGAGAAATATGGCTAGAGCAAAGAGTGGAGAACAGGTAAAAAGTGTTTTAAATAGAATAAGAACAGCTATTCCAGATGCTACAATTAGAACAACTCTTATCGTTGGTTTCCCTGGAGAAACAGAGGAGAACTTCCAAGAGTTAATGGAGTATGTAAGAGAGTTCGAGTTTGATTATGCAGGTGTATTCAAATATTCAAGAGAAGAGGATACAGTAGCTTATGGATTACCTGATCAGGTTCCAGAAGAGATAAAAGAGAGAAGATATGCAGAGCTTGTAAATTTACAAAGCGAGATAGCAGAGAGAAAAAATAGAAAATTACTAGGACAAGAGATAGAAGTTATGATAGATGGTGTTTCTAGTGAAAGTGAGTACCTATTAGAAGGAAGAACAAGAGGACAGGCATTGGAGATAGATGGAAAAGTTCTAACAACTGATGGTACAGCAAAACCTGGGGAAATTGTTAAAGTTAAGTTTGAACAGAATTTTGAGTATGATTTTGTTGGACCAATAGTAAAAAATGAAAAATAGAGAATAAAAAATATAAAGGAGAGCATAAAAATGAATTTACCAAATAAATTAACATTTTTAAGACTTGTACTCGCTGTACCTTTTATATACTTTCTTCAGTTTTCAAATGAGGGAGGATTTAGTTATAGGGCAATAGCTTTTGTTATATTTGTGATAGCATCCCTTACAGATTTTTTTGATGGATACCTAGCAAGAAAACATAATTTGGTAACAGATTTTGGTAAAATTATGGATCCATTGGCTGATAAGGTTCTTGTTATATCAGCATTAGTCATATTTGTTGATTTGGGATATATCCCTTCATGGATGTCAATTGTAGTGATTGCAAGAGAATTTTTAATAAGTGGGATAAGAATGCTAGCTGCTGCTAAAGGAGAGGTTATACCAGCAGGAAAGCTAGGGAAGTATAAGACAACTAGTCAGATGATAGTGATACTTATAATGATTATTTTTGGGGATAATAAGTGGAATATCTATATGATGATGATTCCAGTTATATTAACACTATGGTCTGGTTGGGAATATACTTCTAAAGCAAAACATTATTTTTTAAACTCAAAATAGAAAGAGGTACTAGATATGATTTTAATTGTAAGGATAGTAGATCTATTAGTTAGTGTAATAAACACTCTTATTTTAATAAGAGTTGTTCTTTCATGGTTATCACCAATGTCAAGAAATGGATTTACAGAGTTAATATATAATACAACGGAGCCAATATTAAGACCATTTAGAATGCTTATACCTATAGGAAATATGAGAATGGATATTTCGCCTATTATAGCATATTTCTTTTTTATAATTTTGAGAAGATTAATTTTTATGCTTATATTTTAATAGGGAAGCTTAAAGCTTCTCTATTTTTGTAATTTAAAAATGAAACTTTTAAGGAGAAAAAGATGGAAGATATAGTGAGTGAATACCATATACCAGTGTTATACAGAGAGTGTATAGATAACTTGGTAGTAGATAAGAATGGAGTATATTTAGATTGTACTTTAGGTGGAGGTGGTCATTCAGAGGGGATCTTAAAAGAACTATCTGAAAATGGGCATCTTATATCAATAGATCAAGATCAACAAGCAATAGATTTTGCTAAGAAGAGATTGGAAAAATATGGAAAAAAATGGGAAGTATTTAAGAATAATTTTGAAAATTTAGATATGGTACTATACATGGCTGGATATGATAAAGTTGATGGAATTTTAATGGATATTGGAGTTTCTTCAACACAGTTAGATGATCCAGAGAGGGGATTTTCTTATAGATATGATACAAAGTTAGATATGAGAATGAATAGAAGTAACCCATTATCAGCTTATGAAGTTGTAAATGAGTACCCAGAGGAAAAATTATCTAAGATAATATTTGAGTATGGGGAAGAGAGAAATGCTAGAAAGATAGCTAAGTTTATATGTGAAGCTAGAGCTGAGAAAAACATAGAGACAACAGGAGAACTCGTAGCTATAATAAAGAGAGCTTATCCAGAGAGAGCTCAAAAACACCCAGCTAAGAAGACTTTCCAAGCTATTAGAATAGAGGTTAATAGAGAGTTAGAGGTTTTAGAAAAAGCTATAGATAAGGCTGTGGACTCTCTAAAAGTGGGAGGAAGATTGGGAATTATAACTTTCCACTCATTAGAAGACAGATTGGTAAAAACAAAATTTAAAGATTTGGCTACTGCTTGTAAGTGTCCTCCAGGATTGCCAATATGTGTGTGTGGTGGAAAGGCAAAGGTAAAACTAATAACTAAAAAACCAATAGTTCCAGAAGGAGAAGAGGTAGAGTTTAATAACAGAGCACACTCATCAAAATTGAGAGTAGTTGAAAGGATAGGTTAAGATGAGAATTGTAGCAATATTTTTAGTTGGATTGATTTCAGTGTGGTTATACCATGGGAATCTGTTAGTTAAGGTATCTAGATTAGAGTTATCCATTAAAACTGGAAATAAACAGTTAGATGAGCTACAAAAAGAGCTTGAAAAAAAAGAGTTACAGTACGATTCACTCATGGATTTAGAGAGAATTGGAAATGAGATGAAAAAAAAGAAAAATATGAGTATTTCAAATGAGATAAAGTTCTTTAAAATAGAGGAGTAATATCTAATGTTAAAAAAAAATCAAATAATAGAGATAAAGATAGACAAGATAGTAAATGGCGGAGAAGGTTTGGGATACTACAATGATTTTGCAGTGTTTGTTCCAATGTCTGTGCCAAATGATATACTAAAAATAAAGATAATATCTGTAAAGAAAAGCTATGCTAGAGGTCTGATAGAGGAGATTGTAGAAGCTGGAGAAGAGAGGGTAGAGGACAGGAGTAAGATAACATTTGAAGATTTTCAAGGTTGTGATTTTGGAATGTTGCAATATTCAGCACAGTTAAAGTATAAAAAACTGATGGTTGAAGATGTGATGAGAAAGATTGGAAAATTAGAAAATGTGAGAGTCAATGATGTATTGGGAAGTGTAGAACCATACCATTATCGTAATAAGATAATAGAGCCGTTCTCTAAGTATAATGGAGAGATTATTACAGGTTTCTTTAAAAGAAAATCACATGACGTATTTCAAGTGGAGGAAAATATATTAAATTCAAAACTTGGAAATGAGATAATAAGAGAGTTAAAAAAGATATTAAACAGAGAAAAAGTATCAGTTTATGACGAGAAAGAGCACAGTGGAATATTGAGACATATTATGGTAAGAACAAACTCAAAAGATGAAGCTATGGTAGTCTTAATAATAAATGCTACAAAGGTAGAGAAGAGATATAAAGATATCCTAATGGAGTTAAAAAATAAAATAGGTCAAATAAAATCTATATATGTATCGTTGAATAATAGAAGAACTAACTTTGCTTTAGGAGAGAAGAATATCTTTATTTGGGGAGAAAAGAGTATAAAAGAGGAGATTGATGGGATACACTTCAACATCTCACCAAAATCTTTTTTCCAGATAAACTTGCCACAAACTAAGAGATTATACAATGTAGCTATAAATTATTTTGAAAATATAGAGAATAAATATATAGTAGATGCTTATTCAGGAACTGGTACTATTGCTATGATACTTTCTAAAAAAGCTAAAAAAGTATATGCAATAGAGCTAGTTGAATCAGCAACACTTGATGGAGTAAAGACAGCACAGGAGAATGAAATAGAGAATATTCAGTTTATAAATGGAGCTGTAGAGGATAAGATGTTAGAATTAATCAACAGAGGAGATAAAGTTGATGCTGTTATTTTTGATCCACCAAGAAAAGGGATAGAGGAAAAAAGTTTGATAAAAACATCAGAGAGTGGAATAAAAGAGATTGTTTATATTTCATGTAATCCATCTACTTTTGCTAGAGATGCTGAAATTTTGACTAGACTAGGTTATAAAATAGATGAAGTACAGCCAGTGGATATGTTTCCAGGAACATCTCATACTGAGGTAGTAGGAAGATTTTATAAATAGGAGAAGAGAGTTATGAAAATAATATTGTTTATAGTATTAGCTTATATTTTAGGAGCTTTACCTAATGGTGTATGGATAGGAAAATATTTTAAAAACATAGATATTAGAAACTATGGTAGTAAAAACTCAGGAGCAACTAATGCTTATAGAGTACTGGGAGCTAGATATGGAATAATGGTCCTTATAGCAGATGCATTAAAGGGATTTTTACCACCATTTATAGCTAGTAAATATGGAGTTGAAGGAAATTATTTGTTACTTATAGGTATGATAGCTATAATAGGGCATACACTATCGTTTTTTCTGAACTTTAAGGGTGGAAAAGGTGTTGCAACAAGTTTAGGAGTATTTTTATTTCTAGTTCCAAATGTAACTTTAACACTTTTAATAATATTTATAGTGGTAGTGGCTATTACGAGATACATCTCTCTTGGATCAATAATAGCTTCAACAATGTTACCAATATTAACATATTTTTATCCAATAAAAAATGGAATAGACAGAGTACCATTAGTTATAATGACAGCATTAATAGGTGGATTTGTTGTATATAAACATAAAAGTAATATTGGAAGACTTCTTAATGGAACAGAGAATAAATTCAAACTAAAATAGGAGGAAGTTATGAAAAAAGTTGTTATAATAGGAGCAGGAAGCTGGGGAACAGCTTTAGGACTAGTATTGGCAAGTAAAGAGTATGAAGTTACTATGTGGGAATATGATAGAGAAAAAGCTGAAGAGATTCAAAGCTCAAGAGAGAATAAGAGATATCTTCCTGGAATAAAGTTTCCAGATAATCTGAATGTAACATCTGAGAGCAAAGATCTATTAAAAGGGATAAAATATGTTATATTTTCAGTACCTTCACAGGTATTAAGAGGTGTAGTTAGAAATTTTTCACACCAGTTAACTGAAGATATGATATTGGTAAATACTGCAAAAGGGATAGAGGTTTCTACTGGAATGAGATTATCTCAAGTTATGAAAGATGAGATAATAGGAAAATATCATAAAAATATAGTGGTATTATCAGGACCAACTCACGCTGAAGAGGTAGCTATAGGAATACCTACAACAATAGTTGCTGCTGGACTGAAGGAAAAGGCTGGAGAGATACAAGAACTATTTAATACAAAGAATTTTAGAGTGTATCTGAATGAGGATATAGTAGGAGTAGAGCTAGGAGCAGCTGTAAAAAATTGCTTGGCAATAGGAGCTGGAATAGCTGATGGAATGGGATTTGGAGATAATACAAAAGCAGCTTTAATAACAAGGGGAATAGCTGAGATGGTAAGATTTGGAAAGGTTTTAGGTGCTGATGAGAGAACTTTTTCAGGTTTGAGTGGAATAGGAGATTTAATAGTTACTTGTGCAAGTAAGCACAGTAGAAATAGACATGTAGGTGAATGTTTAGGTAAAGGGCAAACAATTGAGGAGATACTAGCAAATATGACTATGGTAGCTGAGGGAGTTCCTACTGTAAAAGCAGTGTATGAACAGGCTAAGAACTTAGGAATATCAATGCCAATTGTAGAGGCTACATACAATATTATTTATAATAATGCCAACGCAAAAAATATGGTAGAAGCTTTGATGGAAAGAGAATTAAAGGTAGAATTTTACTAAGATAAACAAAAAGTGGGGATGTAATATGCTAGATAGGGACCTTATCTCATTTTATTTAGAAGATATAAGAAAATATGATGTTTTAGATAAAAATGAAGAAATAGAATTACTAAAAAAAGCGAAAGCTGGAGATAATGAAGCAAAGAATAGGTTGATTTTATGTAATTTGAGATTGGTAGTTAATATTGCTAAAAGTTATACCAACAGAGGGTTGAGTCTTATAGATTTAATAAGTGAAGGAAATTTTGGATTGATCTATGCTGTTGAAAAATTTGATATAGATAAGGGATTCAGATTTTCTACATATGCTGTATGGTGGATAAAACAATCTATTAATAAAGCTATTATCTGTAAGGGTAGGGGAATTAGAATTCCTTCATATAAATATGATCTTTTAAACAGAGTAAATAAGTATGTAACTCAAAGGGTTAAAGAGGAGGGTGTCTATCCAACTGTAGAAGAGATAGCCCAAGATCTAAAGTTGGATAAGGATAAGGTAGATGATATTATCTTAACTTTCCAAGATCCAATGTCTTTGAGTGCAAGTATAGGTGATGATATATATTTAGAGGATACAATAGCAGATAATATAGATCATACTTTGGAAGATGAGATAATTGAAGAGATTGGAAGAAGCCAGTTGAGAGAGCTTGTAGAGGTACTTGATACACGTGAAAAGCAGATTTTAACCTTGAGATATGGTTTAGATGGTGAAGAGATACATACTTTAGAGGAGATAGGACAAACTTTTAACATAACTAGGGAGAGAGTAAGACAGATTGAAAAGAAAACTTTAAAAAAATTAAAGAATCAATATAGTAAAAATAACAATAAATTCTTTTAATAATGATTTATTCTGAAAGGAGACCATAGAGTGAAGATTATAATAGAAAGATTAGAATTTTTAAAAAGACTGAGAATCATAGAAAAGGTAATAACAGAAAATAAGATCAGACCAATAATATCATGTGCATATGTGGAAACAAGAGGAGATAAACTATTTTTCTGTGGGACAAACTTAGAGTCAACTATTACAACTGAGATGAAGTGTAGTGAGGTAATAGAGGGTGGAAAAATTGTTTTTCAATACCAGTTGGTAGAAGAGTATTTGAAAGAATTGAAAGACGAGGTTGTGACATTTATTGAAAAAGATGGAAATCTATTGATAGAGAGTTCAGATTCAGCTTCAGAGTTTTCATTGATGGACGCTTCAGATTTTCCTAAAATATTAGTAGATGAAAACTTTTCAGAAAAGACAGAGATATTTAAAATAGAGAGTCAAGAGTTAGCTAATATATTTGAAAAGGTTAAGTATGCAGCAGCTCTTTCAAGTGACAATTTAGCAATAAACTGTGTAAAAATGGAAAATGAAAAAAACAGATTAAAATTTATTACAACAGATACATATAGACTTGTGTATTTAGAGAAGGAGTTAGATGAGATAACAGAGGATATTGAAGTTAGCATTCCTCTTAATACAGTTGAGTCAATGACAAAATTATTGAGAAGTATAGAGAATACAGAGATAAAATTTTATTTTATAAATAAAAGTATCTTCTTTAAAATGGAAGATGTATTGATTGTAAGTAGGGTTATAGATATGGCATTCCCAAATTATAAGGGAATTTTGAAAAATAATAACTATGATAAAAAACTTACAATAAAAGCAGAAGTATTTATGAAAATGTTAAAAAGAATTATTATTTTTGTAAGAAATAACTCTGAATCAAAATATGGAGCTACTTTTCAATTGAATAATGGTGAATTAAAAGTAAATGGTGTAAATGAAATTGCTAAAATTAATGAGGAGTTAAAAGTAGAGTATGAGGGAGATAATATAAGAATAGCACTGAATACAAAATTTTTAGCTGACTTTATACAAAATTTAGATAAAGAGAAGGAGATAACTTTAGAATTTATCGCTTCTAATAACTCTGTAAAGATAAGAGAAAACGAGGTAGAGGAGTATATTTATATACTGATGCCATTAGCTTTAAAAGACTAATTTTTCTAAGAAAAAAATAAAATGTACAATTTTTGAAAAAATAAAACTTACAATTATTTAAAAAGTATGATACAATATATTGTACTGCATTAAGAAAACATAGGATTATTCTCTGAATTATAAATTAATAAAAAATTTATTATCTTTTTATCCGCTAAATTGCTTATATAAAATTAGAACAGAGAGATTCCTATAATATGACAGTAAACAACTTATTATAGGACACATAGGTGGACAGATAAGAAATTTGTAATTGTAAGGATGTGAATAATGGAAAAATTAGAAAAATTTAGAGAATTAGGATTAAGTGAAAAAACATTAAAGGCTTTGGCAAAAAAGGGGTATGAACAACCTACTCCAATACAGGCATTAACAATACCAGCTCTATTAAATGGAGATAAAGATATAATAGGACAGGCTCAAACAGGAACAGGAAAAACTGCAGCATTTTCATTACCAATACTTGAGAATTTTGAACCAAATAAAAATATTCAAGCTATAGTATTAGCTCCAACTAGAGAGTTAGCTCTACAAGTAGCAGAGGAGATGAATAGCTTAGCACACGGTAAGAAGATAAGAATTACTCCTGTATATGGAGGACAATCAATAGAGTTCCAAATAAGACAATTAAAAAAAGGAACAGATATCATTGTTGGAACTCCAGGAAGAGTTATGGACTTAATGGATAGAAAACTTATTAAGTTACAAGACTTAAAGTTTTTCATTCTTGATGAAGCAGATGAGATGTTAAATATGGGATTTGTTGAGGACATAGAAAAGATTCTTGAAGCGACAAATGAAGATAAGAGAATGCTATTTTTCTCAGCAACTATGCCAAATGAGATATTGAAGATAGCTAAAAATCATATGAAAGAGTATGAAGTATTAGCTGTAAAAGCTAGAGAGTTAACAACAGATTTAACTGACCAAATATATTTTGAAGTGCATGAGAGAGATAAATTTGAAGCTTTATGCAGAATAATTGATTTAACAAAAGAGTTCTATGGAATTGTTTTCTGTCGTACAAAAAATGATGCTAACGATCTAGTAGGAAAGTTAAATGATAGAGGGTATGATGCAGAAGGATTACATGGAGATATTAGCCAAAACTATAGAGAAGTTACTTTGAAAAGATTTAAGGCTAAAAAGATAAATGTACTTGTAGCAACTGATGTAGCTGCTAGAGGGATAGACGTAAATGATCTATCACATGTAATTAACTACTCTATTCCTCAAGAAGCTGAGAGTTATGTACACAGAATAGGAAGAACTGGAAGAGCAGGAAAAGAGGGAACTGCTATTACATTTATAACTCCACAAGAGTATAGAAGACTTCTTCAGATTCAAAGAATAGTTAAAACTGAGATCAGAAAAGAGAGAGTACCTGAAGTTAAAGATGTAATTCAAGCTAAAAAGTTTAGACTTATGGAAGAGTTAAATGGAATTTTAGCTGAAGGAAACTATGATAACTTTAAAGAGTTTGCTAAGGAACTTTTAAACGGTGAGCAAGCATTGGATATAGTATCAGCTCTATTGAAACATGCTTATGATGATATTCTAGATGAAAATAATTACAATGAGATAAGTGAAGTTAAGCTAGAAAAATCTGGAAAAGTTAGATTGTTTATAGCATTGGGAAGAAAAAATGCTATGACTCCTAAGAAATTGGTGGACTATGTAATAAAAAGATCAAAAGTTGATGATAGAAAGATAAAAAATGTAGAGGTATTTGAAAACTTCTCATTTATGTCAGTTCCATTTACAGAAGCTGAAATGATACTTGAAGCATTCCAAAAAGAGAAAAATGGAAAGAAACCATTAGTAGAAAAAGCTAAGGATAAATCAGGGGACTCTAGCAAAGGTAAAGAGAGAAAAGAGAACTCAAGAAGAAAGAAAAAAGAGAACTAAAAACAATTGATATTAAAATAATTAAATAGAAGAAGGGAGAAATTTTTATTCAATAAAATTTCTCCTTTTTTCATAAAAAAATATAATTACTACTCAAAGCTCTCTATTTATGGTATAATTAGAGCATTGAAAGCTAAGTTAGGAAGTGAAAAAAATGGGAAGAATAGTATATTTTACAGGTGGAGCTAGGAGTGGAAAGAGTCTTCAAGCAGAAAAATATATTTTTGATAAAGAGTATACACAGAAAATATATTTAGCTACTTCAATTCCATTTGATGATGAGATGAAAGCTAGGGTAAAAAAGCATAAAGAGCAACGAGGAGAAAATTGGATAACAATTGAAGGGTATAGCAATCTCATTGAAAAAATTTCACCGTATGCAGAGAGAGATGGAGTAATTCTTTTAGATTGTCTAACTAATATGGTAACCAATCTTATGATAATGGATAGAGAGTGTGATTGGGATAATATCTCAACTGATGAAGTAGATAGGATAGAATTAGAGATTAAAGATGAGATTGAAAGCTTTTTTGAGTATGTGAAAAATCAAAAGATAGATGTGGTAGTTGTTTCCAATGAGTTGGGAATGGGGGTTGTTCCAGCCTATCCGCTAGGAAGATATTTTAGAGATATATGTGGAAGAATGAATCAAATAGCTGGAACTTATGCAGATGAGGCCTATATGGCAGTATCAGGTTTACAATTAAAATTAAAATAGATGTAATGGAGGAAATATATGAACGGAATAGCACTACTTTTTAAATTTATGACAAGATTACCCGTTGGGTTTGAGCCAAAATTTGATTCAGATAACTTAGGAAAGAGTATGAAATTTTTTCCTATAGTTGGAATGGTAATGGGAATAATTTTATTTGGATTTTATTGGGGGTTAAGTTATATAATTTATTCGCCAATGGTAATGGCTGTAATATTAGTGATAATAGAGGTAATTTTAACAGGTGGATTACATCTAGATGGACTTGCAGATACTTTTGATGGAATATTCAGTTATAGAAGTAAGCAGAAGATGTTGGATATAATGAAGGACTCAAGATTGGGGACAAATGGTGGATTAGTATTAATACTTTATTTTATACTTAAGGTTGCTCTAATCTATGAATTGGAAATGGTTGTAGGTTTATCAACTGGGGTTATATTTTTATTGATTCCAGCTTTTGCAAGATTAAATAGTGTAATTAACTGTGCTTCAGCTCCATATGCAAGAGCTACTGGAATGGGAAAAACTTTTGTGGATCATACTAATTCTTGTGGAGTGTTAGTGGCAACAGTACTAACTTTAATATATGGTGCAGTTGTATGTAAGATTTTTATGCTACCTTATACACTATTAATTACAATACCAGTATTAATGGTGTTAGGATACATATTTGCAAAACTTATGACTAGAAAAATAGGTGGAATAACAGGGGATACATTGGGAGCTGTTGTTGAACTTTCAGAGGTAATAGGAATATTCGTTTTATATGTGTGTACAGCTGTTTTACTATAGAGGTGTAATATGGGAAAACTTATCTTAGTGAGACATGGACAGACAGACATGAATGTAGATGGAACATATTTTGGTTGGTTGGATCCAGAGCTTAATAGTAAGGGAAGAGAGCAGGTAAAGAAAGCTACAACCAAGTTATCTCAGATTCATTATGACAATATCTACTCTAGTGATTTAAAGAGATGTTATGAAACAGCTCAGATGATAAATTATTTAAATAGAGATATAGTTACAGATAAAAGGCTAAGAGAGATAAACTTTGGAATTTTTGAAGGACTTACCTATGAGGAGATAAAGAAAAAATATCCTGAAGAGTGTGAAAGAAGTGAAAAAGAGTGGGAAACTTATAACTTTGTTTCTGGAGAGAGTCCGAGAGATATGCAAAAAAGAGCAGTGGAGTTTGTGGAACAGCTAGATCTTACAAAGGATAATCTAGTGATAACTCACTGGGGAGTTATCAATTGTATATTGAGTTGGTATTTCTCTAAAGAGTTGGAGAGTTATTGGAAGTATTCATTAGAAAATGGTGGGATCTGTATAATTGAATTTGTAGATAGATATCCTGTAATGAAGGGATTAAACATATAAATAGGGTGATAAAAGTGAAGGGAATAAAGAGTATTTTAGGGAGTGTAGATGGAAAAGATCTAGAGAGCATAAAATTAGCTCAAGAGGAATTGGATAGAAAGATGAAGCCACAGGGAAGTTTGGGAGTGATAGAGAAGATTGCTCTAAAATTGGCGGGAATATATGGATATCCAGTAAAAAATATAGATAAAAAATGTCATATTGTAGCTTCTGCAGATAATGGGATTATTGAAGAGGGTATATCTTCATGTCCAGAGGAGTATACAAGAATAGTATCAGAGGCAATGCTGAATAGAATAGCTTGTATTGGGTTGTTTACAAAAAGATTGGGCGTTGAGTTTAATTTAGTAGATATTGGAATAAAGGAAGCAATTCCAAGAGAGTATGCCAATCTGTATGATAGAAATGTAAAAAGAGGAACTAATAACTTTTACAAAGAGCCAGCAATGAGTAGAGAAGAGTGTTTGAAAGCCATAGAGATAGGTATGGATATGATAAAGGAAAAATCTGAAGGAGTAACTATTTTTTCAAATGGAGAGATGGGAATAGGAAATACTTCTACAAGCTCTGCAGTATTATACTCTTTAACTAGAGGGGATATAGATGAGATAGTAGGAAGAGGTGGAGGTCTTTCTGACTCTGGATTACTAAAAAAGAAAAAAGTGATAAAAGAGTCTTGTGAAAGATATAACACATTTGAGATGGATCCTGTTGATATCTTAGCTCATGTTGGTGGTTTGGATATAGCTTGTATGGTGGGAATGTATCTAGGAGCCTTAAAATATAGACAGTTGATGCTTGTAGATGGTTTTATCTCAGCAGTAGCAGCTTTAACAGCTTGTAGAATAGAGCCAAAAGTAAAAGATTTTATACTTCTTACACATATGAGTGAAGAGCCAGGAATGAAGGTTGTATTGGATAATTTAGATGAAAAAGCTTTTTTGAATATGGAGATGAGATTGGGAGAGGGAACAGGTGCTGTACTCACTTATCCAATGATAGAGTGTGCTATTGATATGATAAACGGGATGAAAACACCAGTAGCTGTATATGAACTTTTTAAATAGAACTCTTTTTAGGAGGAAGATATATGGAGAGTAAAGTTGAGGGTCATAGAGAAAGACTTAGAAAAAAATATTTACAGGGAGGCTATTCAGCTTTTCACGAATATGAGATACTAGAACTTTTATTGACATATGTGATACCTAGAAAAGATACTAAGCCAATAGCTAAAGAGTTGATAGAAAAATTTGGAAATTTAGACAATGTAGTAAGTGCTAATTATGAGGAGCTTTACAGTATAACAGGGATAAAGGAGAGCAGTGCAATCTTTCTAAAAATATTGGGAGATCTGTCTAAAAATCTCTATAGAGGAGAATTAGAGAGAGAGGAGATACAACTTAGAGATAAAAACTCTCTTTTGAGATATTTGAGAAGTGAGATTGGATTTTCAAATCGAGAGGAGTTTAAAGTCTTATTTGTAAATAATTTCAATGTACTTACAGGGAGTGAAACTCTTTTTACGGGAACAATAGATAAGAGTGCTGTATATCCGAGAGAGATCTTAGAGAGAGCGTTATTTTATAAGGCTAAGGGAGTGATATTTGCACATAATCACCCTTCTGGAAATATTAGACCTTCTAAGCAGGATATACAGATAACTGAACATATGAAAGAGGTTTTAGAACTGGTTGAAATAAAGTTATTAGAGCATATAATTGTGACAAGAGACGGATATTTTAGCTTTTTAGAAGAAGGCTTGATTTAGAAGCTTGTATTGTGACAAAAATTATGATAAGATGATATAAAATATGTGTGTAGCAAAACTTGGAGGATTAATGGAAAATTTAAATAAAGAACAACAAGAGATACCTCAAGAACCTAAATTTTATAATGTATTAGGAGTTATGTTTGAGGTTACTAAGAAGAGATACTACTTTGAAGTTGTAGATAAAGTTGAGTATAAAAAGGGAGATAAGGTAATAGTTGATACTATAAGAGGAAAAGAGATTGGAGTAGTTTATGGAGAACCAAGAATGATAAATGAAAAAGATCTAGTTCTACCTTTGAAACCAGTGTTGAAAAAAGCAAGTAAAGAGGAAGAGGAGAAGTACAAAGAGTTAAAAAAACTATCTCTAGAAGCTAAAAATATCTGTAAAGAGAGAATAAATCATCATAAATTACCAATGAAACTTGTAGAAACTGAGTATACATTTGATAAGACAAAATTGATATTTTACTTTACAGCAGAGGGAAGAATAGATTTTAGAGATCTGGTAAAGGACTTGGCTAATATATTTAGAGTTAGAATAGAGTTGAGACAGATCGGTGTTAGAGATGAAGCTAGAATATTGGGTACAGTAGGAGTATGTGGAAAAGAGCTATGTTGTAGAACTTTTATTAATAAATTTGACTCTGTATCTATAAAGATGGCAAGAGATCAGGGATTGGTAATAAATCCAGCAAAAATCTCTGGAGTGTGTGGAAGATTACTTTGCTGTATAAATTATGAGTATCAGCAATATGAAGAGGCATTAAGACGTTATCCAGCAGTTAATCAGCATGTAAAGACTCCAAGTGGAGACGGAAAAGTTATGAGTATAAGTCCTTTAAATGGGTATCTGTTTGTAGATGTAGAGAATAAAGGTATGATAAAATTTGATGTAGATGAGATTAGATTCAATATAAAAGAGGCAAATAGATTGAAAAATGCTAAGACAGCAGAGGAGTTAGCTCATAAGGAGTTAGAGAAGGAATAGTTATGTTGTGTAAAGATGAAAATATGACATTACTAAAGGATAATTATAAGATTATTCAAAAAATAAATGGATTTAGATTTTCAGTAGATGCAGTGATACTATCAGACTTTTTTTTACCTAGTAAAAGTGGAAAAATATTGGATATAGGAACTGGAAATGGAGTGATTCCAATACTACTTTATGCTAAGGATAAGGGAAAGGATATAACAGGGATAGATATCCAAGAGGAGAATGTTCTATTAGCTAAAAAAAATGTAACATTAAATAGCTTAGATGAGTATATAAAAATAATAGGTTGTGATATCAAGGATTATTCAATGGGTAATTCCTTTGATTATATAGTTTCAAACCCACCATATATGAAGGTAGACGGAAAGAAACAAAATGATTTAACAAGTAAGGCTATAGCTAGACACGAGATAAAACTTAACTTATTGGAGCTTGTAAAAAGTGCTAAAAAACTTTTAAAACCAAGAGGAAGTTTTACCTTTGTACACCAAAGTTATAGATTTACAGAGATTGCAAAAGTATTGGAAGAGTGTGGTTTTTCTCTGAAAAGAGTGAGATTTGTCTATTTTTCTAAGGAGAAAAATTCAAATCTTGTTTTGATTGAAGCTTGGAAAGGAAAAAAAGCACAATTGGAGATAATGCCTCCTCTTTTTCTTGAGGAGAGTGGTTATTAAAAGAGAAAAAAGTAACTATAATTGATTGACAACGAGATTTTTATTATCAAAACAGAAGGAGAAAATTTACGAGAACAAAATGGAACTTTTAAAATTTGTTGAACAAGATGATCTAAAAGGATTTAAAGAAAATTTAGATATGGACTCTATTGAGGAGTTGGATGATAAGAAAAATACAATTTTACATCTTTGTGTAGAAATGGATAAGTATGAGTTTGTAGATGCTTTATTATACAATGGGGCAGATCCTAATGCTAAGAATAAAGATGGAAATACAGCTCTACATATTTCAGCTCAAAAAGATAGTGGAAAGATAATGGAAATTTTATTAGAATTTGGTGGAGATTTAGATATAAAAAATAATCATCAGAGAACAGCTATTAACTTAGCAAGAGTTTCTAAGTCAAACAATGTACTAAAAGTTATTGAAAATAGTGGTGCTGATTATGTAGGAGCTGGAAGTGGCTTTGAAAAGATGAGTCATCATAGAAGATTAGAAGATTATTAAAATAATTGTAAATAAAAAAGAAGAAAGTTGGATAAACAATTTTCTTCTTTTTTCATTAAATAGTATAAAGATTATTTCAAAACTTTTTCATATGCTATTTTATCCCCAGCAATAAATACTAATCCACAATACTCATAACCATTTTTTTCAAATAGGTGTTTCATAGTTAGATTGTCAGGTGCAGTATCAACTCTTACTGATGAGATATTTTTACTTATTGCTAAATTCTCAGCAAATTTAAAAAGTTCACTTCCATACCCCTTTCCTCTAAGAGTTTTATGCATAGCACATCTATGTATAGAAGCGTACTCAGAATCAGTTTTCCAAGCTCCTCTAATAGCTCTATAGATCTCATCATCAACAAAATCTACCACAAGGTACCCTCTTACAAGATTATCTACAATTAAAACATATCCTATCTTTTTTTCTATATCTCCTAAGATAACCTCTCTATTTGGATATTCTCCATTCCATTGAGTAAGACCATTTTCTTTCATATAATCTTTAGCATGGGATATTATCTCTAAAATATCTTCTACATCTTTGATTTCAGCTTTTCTAAAATTCATCTTTTCCTCCAATTTAATAAAAATTAACTAAATTATATAGTGCTAAAAATTCTTTGTCAATATTTAAGATAAATTTACAAAGATTTTACAAGAAATAAATAATAAATTAACATAGAAAAGATAAAATTAATTTGTCAAAGAAATTAAAATAGTGTGGAGGGAATTTATGTTAAGTAGAAAAAAAATAATGTTTTTAGGAATGACAATGATGGCAGTGACAAGCTTTGCACAAGCTAAGTATGTATTCTATTTTATAGGAGATGGAATGGGAGCGGGTCAAAGACAGATAACTGAAGAGTTTAAAAAACAGGTGTTAAAAAAAGATGAAAAATTATTGATGAACTCACTACCAACAGTAGGAATAACAACTACTTATTCAGCAAACACTTTAATAACAGATTCAGCAGCAGCAGGAACAGCCCTAGCAACAGGACACAAAACTAACAATGGATATATAGCAAAAGATAAAGATGGAAAAGATTTAAAAACCCTTTTAGAAATAGCACAAGAAAAAGGTATGGCAACAGGATTAGTAACAACTACAAGAATAACTCATGCAACTCCAGCTGTATTTGCTTCACATAATATAGATAGAGATGATGAAAATGGTATAGCTGTTGATTATGTGGATAGTGGTGTAGATTATTTAGCTGGGGGAGGATATAGACATTTTGTTGGAAAAAATAGTGGATTAACAAGTAAAAGAAAAGATGATAGAGATTTAATAGGTGAGTTTAAAGAGAGAGGATATCAAGTATATTTAGGGGAAAAATCAATAAAAGATTTTGAGAAGTGGAATCCTAAAGAGGGAGAAAAAGTTTTAGCTACTTTTAAAGCTTCACATATGCCATATACAATAGATGATAAAAATGGAGAGTATCCAACTTTAAAAGAGATGACTGATAAGGGAATAGAACTTTTATCTAAAGATAAAGATGGATTCTTTATAATGGTAGAGGGAGGAAGAATAGACCATGCTTCTCATGCTCAAGATGTTGCAGGGACAATATATGATACTCTAGCTTTTGATGATGCAATAAAATCAGCATATGAATTTTACAAAAAATATCCACAAGATACATTAATAGTTGTAGCAGCTGACCATGAAACAGGTGGAATGGGATTGGGATTTGGGAATAATTACTATATGAAATTAGATGAGCTAAAAAATGTAAAAGTCTCAATAGAAGATACATTACAAGGGATATATAAAGGAGATAAAACAGAGTATTTTAACTATATTGAAAAAAACTTAGGACTTAAAAATTTAACTGATAAAGAAAAAGAAAGTATTTTAAAAGCTATGAAAATAGAAGATGAGAAGGAAGAGGTTGGAGATACATTTGGTGGATATAGTCCTACTGCAATAGCTGTAGCCCATATTATATCAGAAAGATCAGGAATGCAATGGACTACTTTTGCACATACAGGAGTACAAGTACCATTGGCAGTTGTAGGTGAAGGAGCAGAGAAATTTACAGGATTTAAAGATAACACTGATGTGGCTAGAAGTATAGCTAACAGCATGGGAAAAGAGATAAAATAACCTTAGGGGGTTAATTAGGTTGAAAAAAATAGGAGTTATGATAATAGTATTTTCTCTTACTTTTCTAATTTTTAATGAAAAAATAAGAGAATGTATAGATGAAAAAGTATTAAAAAAAGAGCAGATAGGGAGAGTTATATCAATAGATAACAGTAATATGATAACTCAAGGAATCTCTAGAATAGGAAGTCAAAATTTAGAAGTAGAGATATTAAGTGGAAAGTACCAAGGGGAAGTAATAGAGATAAATAATTTATTGAATGGTAGTATGGAATATGATGAGGTTTATTCAACTGGAGATAAAATTTTAGTTGCAATTTGGGAGAATGAGGGTGAAATAGTAGGGAAAGCACTATCGTTATTAAGAATGGATAAAATTGTGGAATTAGGTTGTATTTTTATAGTTTTATTATTAATCTATGCTAGAGGAATAGGATTTAAATCACTTATATCATTTGTGGGAAGTGTAGTAATAATTTGGGAATACTTAATACCTGCATTAAAAGATGGTGAAAATATATTTTTTATAACAATTATAACTTTAGTATTTTTATCGGCATTGATTATTTTTTTAGTAGCAGGATTTACACGAAAGGGTATCACAGCTTTTTTAGGAACAATGTCTGGATTATTTACTACAGCAAGTTTAACTTTTCTTTTTGGAGATATATTTAGGATAGATGGAATGAATCAGCCTTTTGCTCAAAGCGTTGTTTTTGCAAGTGCTATGAGAATAGATATATTAAAAATATTTTATTCAGCTATAGTGATAGGTGCAAGTGGAGCTGCAATGGATATAGCAATGGATATGGCAGCAACAATAGAGGAGTTAAAATATCATAATCCTAAAATTTCAACTCCTCAACTAATAAAATCTGGATTTAATGTAGGGAGATCTGTAATAGGAACAATGACAACCACATTGTTATTAGCATATTCAGGAGGATTTTTAACTTTAATGATGCTATTTTTAGAAAGAGATATGACATTGTTACAGATTTTAAATATGAAGCTGATAACTTCTGAAATAATTAAAATAATAATAGGGAGCATAGGGTTAGTGGTAGTAGCTCCAATGACAACTTATATAGGGGGAGTGATTTACTCTTTACAAATAGATATGGAGAGTATCTTAAAAAAGAGATGTCCACTTAAAAAAGTTTTTAATATAATTTTAAAATAAGAAAAATTAGAAAATAGGATTGTTGTAAAAGGAGACAGCAATCCTATTTTTATTATTATTTTTTATGATATAGGGAGTAAATATGGTATAATTAAATTATAAAAATAAAAAAGGTGATTCAATGTTTAAATTACATTCTAAATATACTCCTATGGGAGATCAACCACAGGCAATAAAAAAAATAGTTGAGAATATAGATAATGGGATAGCAGACCAAGTACTTCTAGGGGTAACAGGATCTGGAAAGACTTTTACTATTGCTAATATAATAAAAGAGACAGATAGACCAGCACTTATATTAGCTCCAAACAAAACATTGGCGGCACAATTATATAGTGAATATAAATCATTTTTTCCAGAGAATGCTGTTGAATACTTTGTATCCTATTACGATTACTACCAACCAGAAGCATATATAGCTGTAACAGATACATATATAGAAAAAGATTCATCTGTAAATGATGAGATAGAAAAATTGAGACAGGCAGCAACAGCAGCTCTAATTAATAGAAGAGATGTAATAATAGTAGCTTCTGTATCGGCTATTTATGGATTAGGGTCAGCTGAGACATATAAGAAGATGACAATTCCTATTGATAGAAAAACAGGGATTGGTAGAAAAGAGCTAATCCAAAGATTAATAAGTATTAGGTATGAAAGAAATGATCTAGCTTTTGAAAGAGGAAAGTTTAGAATAAAGGGAGATGTAATAGATATATATCCTTCATATATGGAGAGTGGATATAGATTGGAGTTTTGGGACGAGGACTTAGAAGAGATCTCAGAGATAAATACTTTAACAGGACAAAAAATAAAAAAGAATCTAGAGAGAATAATGATATATCCAGCTACTCAATATTTGACTGAAGATGGAGATGTAGAAAGAATAATAGCAGAGATTCAAAAGGATAAGATAGAAGAGGTTAAAGCCTTTGAAGAGAAGGGAAAACTTTTGGAGGCTCAGAGATTGAAACAGAGGACAGAGTATGATATAGAGATGATAAGAGAGATTGGATATTGTAAGGGTATAGAAAACTATTCTAGATACCTATCAGGAAAGGGAGTAGGAGAGACACCGGATACACTATTACAGTATTTTCCAAAGGATTTTGTTACATATATTGACGAGTCACACATATCTGTTCCTCAGATTAGGGGAATGTATAATGGAGATAGAGCAAGAAAAGAAGCTTTGGTGGATAATGGATTCAGATTGAAATCAGCACTTGATAATAGACCTTTGAGATTTGAAGAGTTCCGAAGATTAACTGGACAGACAGTTTTTGTCTCAGCGACTCCAGGAGATTTTGAAATGGTTGAATCAGATGGAAATATAGCTGAACAATTGATTCGTCCAACAGGGATATTAGATCCTGAGATAGAGGTCAGACCAACTAAAAATCAAGTAGATGATCTAATGGAAGAGATAAGAGTGAGAGCAGAGAAGAGAGAGAGAGTTTTGGTTACAACGCTTACTAAAAAGATGGCAGAGGAACTCACAGAGTATTATTTGGGACTTGGAATTAGAGTTAAATATATGCACTCAGATATAGATACATTAGAGAGAATAGATATAATAAAAGGGTTACGTAAAGGTGAATTTGATGTATTGGTTGGGATAAACTTACTTAGAGAGGGATTGGATATACCAGAAGTTTCTCTTGTAGCTATACTGGAAGCAGATAAAGAGGGATTCTTAAGAAGTAGGCGTTCATTGGTCCAAACTATAGGAAGAGCAGCTAGAAATGTAGAGGGAAGAGTTATACTCTATGGAGATATTTTAACAGATTCTATGAAGGCAGCTATAGATGAAACATATAGAAGAAGAAAGATACAAAATCAGTATAATATAGAGAATGGTATAGATCCTAAGACAGTGATAAGAGAGATAAGTGAAGATGTTATAAATCTAGATTATGGACTACCAGAGGAATTGACAAAAGATAAAGATATCAAGAGTTTTAGTTCAAAGAGTGATATTGAGAAAGAGATAGGAAAACTTGAAAAAGAGATTGTAAAACTATCTAAGGAGCTGGATTTTGAAAATGCTATAATAAAAAGAGATGAGATGATAAAATTAAAAAAATTGTTACTAGATTTTTAATTTGAGGGAGAATTATGTTTGAAGAGAGAACTTATTCAGTAACTGAATTTAATAGAATGATAAAAGGGTATATAGAAGACAACCCAAACTTGAAAGAGTTTTTTTTGGAAGGGGAGCTTTCAGGAGTAACCTATTATAAAAGTGGACATCTCTATTTTAATTTGAAAGATAAAGAAGCACAGATAAAGTGTGTGGCTTTCAAGTATAAATTTAAGAGAATAGCTGAAGATTTAAAAGATGGAGATTCAGTTAAATTATTTGGAGATGTTGGCTTTTATGAAAATAGAGGGGATTTCCAAGTTTTAGTTAGACATATTGAAAAGAAAAATATGTTGGGGGATATGTTTGCTAAGTTAGAAGAGTTAAAAAAAGAGATGGAAAAGAAGGGATATTTTTCATCTCTTTACAAAAAACCACTACCTAACTATCCAAGAAATATTGGTGTAGTTACAGCAATTACAGGAGCAGCTGTACAGGATATAATAAAAACAGTGAAAAAGAGAGATAATACTATAAATATATATGTGTATCCAGCTAAAGTACAGGGAGTGGGCTCAAGTGATGAGATAGTGAGAGGAATAGAGGTTCTAAATCAGATTCCTGAAATAGATATGATAATAGCTGGAAGAGGTGGAGGAAGTATAGAGGATCTATGGGCTTTTAATGAAGAAAAAACAGCTATGGCATTTTTTAACTCTGAAAAACCAATAATATCAGCAGTAGGGCATGAGATAGATAACCTTTTGACAGACTTGGTTGCAGATGTAAGAGCAGCTACTCCAACACAGGCAGTAGAGCTATCTGTTCCAGAGAGAAAGAGGAGTATAGAGGGATTAGAGGATAGAGAGAGATATCTAAATACCCTTATGAAGAACATATTAAATAAGAAGAGAAAAGAGTTAGAGAGCAGAGAGAACAACTACTACATAAAGAGTTTTTCAAAAGTGATAGAGGAGAAAAACAGTGTTTTAGTTGAGAGGGAGAGAAGGCTACAACAGGCTATTACCTATTACATAGAGGGTAAAAGAAATAGTTTGGAGAATAAGATACAGAGATTGATAACTTTAAATCCTCTAAAAACATTGGAAAGAGGGTATAGTGTTGTTAGTAAGGCTGGTGTTAGCATAAAAAGTGTAGATGATTTAGAGATAGGAGAGGAGATTGATATCAGATTAAATGATGGATCAATTTCAGGAAGAGTAGAGAAGATTATAAAGATTTGAGGAGATATTTGATGAAGAAGATAGTAAGTTTATTGTTTTTAATGGGAAGTTTGGTTTATGGAGAGGGATTTTTATTCTGGAAAGGGGACAGTGAAAAAGAGAAGGTAGATGTAAGTAGACAAGAGATGAATCAGAGATGGGAGAGAATAAAAGAGTTGGATCAACAGATCTCTTTTGATAGGGATAAATGGAGATTACAGAAGAATTATAAGGAGTATAAAAAGGAATTTGACATCTATATGGATTATCTACAAAACAACAGTAATGAGCTTTTTAATGTGGGAGATTACTACTTTAAAAATGGAAGATATGAAAAAGCTTATGAGGTTTTTTCAAGGGATAATACAAACATAAAGAATGTTTTTGGGGCAGCTACATCAGCAAGATTTTTAAATGACAATGAGAATGCATTGAGACTATACACTCAGAGTATAGAGATGGATCCTAATTTCTATGAAGCATATTTAGGAAGAGGGGTTATAAATAGAAATATTGGAAACTATTCAGAGGCTATCAATGATTTTAATAAGTATATGAAATATAGACAAGATGAAGCAGTATATACAGGGCTTGGAGATGTTTATATGATAACTAAAAATTATGGAGAAGCAAAAAATATATTGGAAGTTGGAAGAAATAGATATCCTAATTCGAAGGTAATAAGAGATATGTTAATAAGACTATATGCAGAGTTAAAAAATAATTAAAATCACAAAAGAGGTGAGGGGCTTGGAGTGGTATAGGTTAAAAGTGGTGGATATAAAAGACAGGACATTTAGAATACTACTGAAGTTCTTTGAAGAGTATGAAGATATTTTTAAAGTTGATAAAAGAGTGTTACAAGATAGCTACAAATTGGAGATTGAAGAGATAGAAAAGATTTGGGACTCTCAAAAAGTAGACTTGAAAGAGGAGATAGAAAGATTAAGAGAGAATAGAGTGTCTCTTCTTTTTATCAAAGATGGAGATTATCCAGAGGAGTTAAAAAATATAGCAAAGCCACCAATATTTATGTATTATAGAGGAGATATTTCTATTTTAAAAGGGAAAAAGATAGGGGTAGTAGGAACAAGGAGGCCCACCTCATATGGAAAGATAGCTTGTGAAAAATTAGTAAGAGAGTTGGTGGAAAATGGAGTAACAACTGTCAGTGGACTAGCAAGTGGAATTGATAGAATCTGTCATCAAAAAACATTGGAAAATGGGGGAAAGAGCATAGCAATTGTGGGTAGTGGATTGGATGTGGTATACCCTAAAGAGAATGAGAGATTATGGCAAGAGTTGGGAGAAAAGGGATTAATTATGAGTGAATATCCCTTAGGAACGTTGCCATATGCTTACAATTTTCCAATGAGAAATAGAGTAATAGTTGGAATTTCACAAGGTATAACAGTGGTTGAAAGTAAGATAAAAGGTGGAAGTTTAATTACAGCTGAATTGGCATTGGAGGAGGGAAGAGAGGTATTTGCAATCCCTGGTGAGATCTTTTCTCCTGTGTCAGAGGGGTGTAATAATCTTATAAAAAATTCGAGTGCTAAATTAGTAACCTCTGTAGAGGATATATTAGATGAATTTAATTGGAAAAAGAGAGCAAGTGAGGAAAAAAAGAAATTAAATTTGACAGAATATGAAGAAAAAATATACAATGTTCTTGAGAGAGAAAAAAATCTAGATGAGATTATTATGGCAACTTTGATGAAACCAGGTGAAATACTATCTATTTTAATGGATTTAGAAGTAAAAAAAGTGGTGATGAGTGTTCCTGGAGGAAAGTATAGGAGAAAAATTTAAATAGAAATCTTGATTTTTTTTAAAGAATTTAGTAGAATGAAACGGAAAAGAGATAATAGAGCAACAGGGGTGAAGTAAGTGGCAAAGACAACAGATAAAAAAAATTTAGTAATAGTTGAGTCACCAGCGAAAGCTAAGACAATTGAAAAAATTTTGGGAAAGAATTTTCAGGTTGTAGCATCATTTGGACATGTGAGAGATTTACCTAAGAGTAAATTAGGAGTGGATGTGGAGAATAATTTTACTCCGTCATACTCTACAATCAAGGGAAAAGGTGATGTAATAAAGAATCTTAAAGCTTTGGCAAAAAAATCAGATAAAGTTTATCTAGCATCTGACCCTGATAGAGAAGGAGAGGCAATAGCTTGGCACATAGCTTATGCTTTAAAATTAGATGAAAACGACACTAATAGAATAGAGTTTAATGAGATAACTGAACACGCAATAAAGGAATCGATTACTCATCCGAGACAGATCGATATGAACAAGGTCAATGCCCAACAAGCTAGAAGAATATTGGATAGATTGGTAGGATATGGAATAAGTTCGCTGCTTTGGAAGAGTATAGCTTCTAATACCAGTGCTGGTAGAGTGCAATCAGTGGCTTTAAAACTTATTTGCGATTTAGAAAATGAGATAAAAAAATTCGTGCCAGTAAAATTTTGGGAGGTAAAGGGAGATTTTTCCAACAAACTAAAATTAGCTCTATATAAAGTAGAAGGAAAAAAAGTTGATAGATTAACTGATGGTAATATTGTAAAAGAGATAAAATCAATAGAGAAAAAGGAATTTACAATTAGTGAGGCTAAGGTAAGTAAGAGAACTAAGAACTCACCACTACCTTTAAAGACTAGTACTTTACAGCAGTTAGCTTCATCATATTTGGGATTTTCAGCTTCCAAAACTATGAGAGTGGCACAAGGGCTATATGAGGGTATAGATGTAAATGGAACTCATAAAGGTTTGATTACTTATATGAGAACAGACTCTACAAGAATCTCTGAAGATGCTCAAGAGATGGCTAAAAACTATATTTTAGAGAACTTTGGTAAAGAGTATCTAGGAGTGAAAAAAGAGAGTAAAAGTAAGCAGAAGATTCAAGATGCTCACGAGGCAATACGTCCAACAGATATAAACTTAACTCCAAGTATATTGGAGGTCTCTTTAGATAAGGATCAATTGAAATTATATAAATTGATTTGGGAGAGATTTTTGATATCTCAATTAGCTCCAATGAAGTATGAACAGTTTGAATTGGTAGCTACATATGATAAATTTGACTTTAGAGGAACAATCAATAAGATAATATTTGATGGTTATTATAAAATATTTAAAGATGAAGATGAATTGCCATTAGGAGATTTCCCAGAGATTAAGATAGGGGATAAAACTAAATTAGAAAAATTACATATTAAAGAGGATTTCACAAAACCACCTTCAAGATTTACAGAGTCATCTCTTGTAAAAAAATTGGAGGCAGAGGGAATAGGAAGACCTTCAACTTATGCTTCGATAATAGAGACATTGAAGAAGAGAGAGTATGTAAAAATAGAGGGGAAAAGCTTTATTCCAACAGAGTTGGGATTTGAGATAGAAGATGCTTTAGATAAAAACTTTCCAAATATAATGAATGTAAAATTTACAGCTGAAATGGAGAATCAATTGGACGAGGTGGCAGAGGGAGAAGAGAACTGGATAACTCTACTTTCTGTATTCTATAAGGAGTTAAAAGAGTACATAGACAAGTTTGCTGAGAAGGTAGAGGAGGAAGCTAATCGTAGAATAGAATCAGATGTACCTTGTAGCTGTGGTAAGGGAAATATGATATTAAAAACAGGAAGGTTTGGAAGATATCTAGCTTGTCCAGAGGTTGATAAGGACGGGGAGTGCAAGGAAAAAATATCTTTGAAAGGGATAGATATTCCAGCTGAAGAGATAAAACAAGGTAAGATCTTTGTGAGAGATAAGGTAGAAGAATTAGTTAAAACTAAGCAGGGAAAAGCTACAGATGTAAAAACTGAAAATGGAGATATGTATCTATTGAAAGTTGGAAGATTTGGTAGCTATTTAGAGAGTGAAAAATATGCTCAAGATAATTTAAGAATGCCATTACCACCAGAGATAAGAAAAGCTTTAGCTAACAATCAGATTCAAGAGAAAGATGGAGTTATGAAGATAAATGCAGAGCTTTCAAAACTATTAGCTGAAGATGAGAAGATCTTAAAAGAAGCTGGGGTATGTGAAAAATGTGGAAGACCATTTAAAATTGGTAGAGGAAGATGGGGTAAATTCCTAGCTTGTACAGGATACCCAGAGTGTAAGAATATAAGAAAGATAGATAAAAAATAAGGAGTACTTAATGACAAATAAAGAGGTAATAGTAGTAGGAGCTGGACTTGCTGGAAGTGAGGCAGCTTATCAACTTGGTAAAAGAGGGATAAAAGTTAAACTTTATGAGATGAAGAGACATAAGAAGACAGAAGCTCATAAAAGTGATGATTTTGCTGAGTTAGTGTGTAGTAATTCATTGGGAGCGGATAACCTAGCCAATGCATCAGGACTTATGAAAGAGGAGTTAAGAAGATTAGATTCGTTGGTAATAAAGAGTGCAGATAGAAATAGAGTTCCAGCAGGACAAGCTCTAGCTGTGGATAGAGATGGATTCTCTCAAGAGATAACTAGAGTTTTAAAAGAGATGGAGAATGTAGAGATAATCGAAGAGGAGTTAACTGAGATACCAGAGGATAAGATTGTTCTTATTGCTTCAGGACCACTTACATCTGAAGGATTATCTAAAAAGATTGCTGAGATTACTCATAGTGATTATCTATATTTTTATGATGCAGCAGCTCCAATAGTTACATTGGAGTCGATAAATATGGATATAGCATACAGACAGTCTCGTTATGGTAAGGGTGAGGGAGAGTATATAAATTGCCCAATGGATAAGGAGCAGTATTATAACTTCTACAATGCTCTAATAGCTGCAGAAAGAGCTCCATTAAAAGCATTTGAGGAGGAGAAAATATTTGATGCTTGTATGCCAGTAGAGAGAATAGCTATGACTGGGGAGAGAACACTTGTATTTGGACCATTAAAACCAAAAGGGCTTATAAATCCTAAAACAGATAAGATGGATTATGCAGTTGTTCAATTGAGACAGGATGATAAAGAGGGAAAATTATATAACTTAGTAGGTTTTCAAACAAATTTGAAATGGGGAGAGCAGAAGAGAGTTTTCTCTATGATACCTGGGCTTGAAAATGCGGAGTTTATAAGATATGGAGTTATGCATAGAAATACATTTATAAATTCAACTCAATTATTAGATGAGAGTTTAAAATTAAAAACTAGAGACAATGTGTATTTTGCAGGTCAGATCACAGGAAGTGAAGGTTATGTATCCTCTGTGGCTACAGGAATGATGGCTGCTATAAATATAGCTAATAGATTGTCAGGAAAAGAGCCATTTGTATTAGATGACAGAAGTGCTATTGGAGCAATGGTTAAATATATAACTGAGGATAAGAAAAACTTTCAACCAATGGGACCAAATTTTGGAATTATAAGAAGCTTAGATGAGAGAATAAGAGATAAAAAAGAGAGATATAACAAGATCTCTACAATAGCTTTAGAGTATTTAGATACTAGATTAGCTGATGTTAAATAAATTTATAGTTGTACCAGAGAGAGAAATGTTATATAATTTGGAGTGGTATAGTTAAATATGGAGAAAAGAAATATAGAAAGAGATATTAAAGATTTTCTATATTTTGCAGAGTTTGGAGATAATAAAAGCTCGAACACTGTAAAATCTATGAGAAAAGATTTACTTCAATTAGCACAATATTTAAATGAGATAGAGAGAGTAGAGTCGAGTATAGATGTAGATTCTGTTATGATTAGAGGATTTATAGCTTTTCTTCAAGAGAATGGGATAACTAAAAGAACTGTAAATAGAAAATTATCATCTATACGTTCATTTTTTAAATATCTTGTGAAAAATAGAAATGTTAATCAAAGTCCAGTTGAAGTGGTAGCTTCTCCAAGTTTTCTTGTAGAGAAACCAGATATACTAAGCTTAGATGAGATCAATAGATTACGAGATGTGATCTCATTAAAAACAGCTAATGGATTGAGAGATAGATTGATGTTGGAGCTATTGTATTCCAGTGGAATAACTTCTACAGAGATGCTAGGAGTTGGAGAGAAGGTTTTTGATCTAGATAGAAGAGAGCTATATGTTACAAATGGAAAGAGTAATAGAGTTGTATTTTTTAGTGAGAGAACTAGAGAGTTTTTCAAAAGATATGTAGATTCTAAAAAAGAGAAATATGGAGAGAGATACAATCCAGATATACTCTTTGTAAATGGTTCAGCTACTAGATTAAGTGATAGATCTCTACGTAGAATAATAGATAGGTATGCTGAGAGAGCTGGAATAGATCGTGAGATTAGTCCGTATAGTTTTAGACATACATTTGCTGTACATATGCTGAATAACGGCATGGATCTACTATATTTAAAAGAGTTGATGGGACATGCAACTCTTGAGAGTACAAGAGTTTATCAAGAATTGATAGAAGTGAAACTTTAAAGAATGGATAGTGTGAGGAGAGCAGATATGATAAGAGCTACTACTATAATTGCAGTAAAAAAAGATGGAAAAGTTGCAATGGCAGGAGATGGGCAGGTAACTTTTGGAGAGGTAGTATTTAAAGGAAATGCTAAAAAAATAAGAAGAATAGAGAAATATAATGTAATGGCTGGATTTGCTGGAGCAGCAGCAGATGCTTTTGCATTGATGGATAAATTTGAAAGTAAATTAGAGGAGTTTTCAGGAAATCTAAAAAAATCAGCTGTAGAACTAGCTAAGGAGTGGAGAAGTGACAAGGCTTTAAGAACTTTAGATGCTATGTTGATAGTGGCAGATAAGGAGAGTATATTGGTTCTCTCTGGAAATGGTGATGTAATAGAGCCTGATGGAGATGTAGCAGCTATAGGAAGTGGAGGAAACTATGCTTATGCAGCAGCTAAAGGAATACTTCTTTATGGAAAGGATATCTCAGCTGAAGAGGTGGCAATAGAAGCTATGGCAATAGCAGGTGAGATGTGTATTTATACTAATTCAAATATTACATATGACGTAATTTAAAATGAGGAGAAGATAATATGAGTAAGAAAATTTGTATCGGTTGTGGAATAGAACTGCAAAGTGATTACCCAGAGAAGAATGGATATCTTCCGGCAGCTAAGTTAGAAGAGGCTGGAGACCATTATTGTCAGAGATGTTTCAAGATAAAAAACTATGGTAAGTATATGCCAGTAAAATTGACAAGAGATGATTATAGAAGAGTTGTTCAAGATGAGATGGGAAATGCTCAAGTGGCAATAGCTGTTTTTGATATCATTGATTTTGAAGGATCTTTTGATGATGAGATATTAGATGTATTAAGAGAGATGGATTCAATAGTTGTAATCAATAAATTGGATCTTATACCTGATGAAAAACACCCTTCTGAAGTGGCTAACTGGGTAAAGGTAAGACTTGCTGAAGAGGGAATTTCTCCTTTAGATATCGCCATTGTAAGTAGTAAGAATGGATATGGAATTAACGGAATATTTAAAAAGATAAAACACTTTTATCCAGATGGAGTAGAAGCTTTAGTTTTAGGAGTAACAAACGTAGGAAAATCAAGTATAGTAAATAGATTGTTGGGATTGAAAAAGGTAACTGTTTCTAAATACCCAGGGACTACTTTGAAGAGTGTAAGAAATCAAATACCTCATACAAAGATAACATTGATAGATACACCAGGATTGATTCCAGAGGGAAGAATATCAGATTTAGTATGTGAAAACTGTAACTTAAAGATGATACCTGCTAATGAGATCTCAAGAAAGACATTTAAAATGTCAAAAGATAGAGCCTTAGTTATAGGGGAGCTAGTTTGGTTTAAAGTTCTAAATGATGAAGAGACCAAACCAATATTTTCACTATATGCAGCTAAAGAGGTAACTTTCCATGAGACTAATTCTGAAAAATTAGAGGAGTTACTAAAGAGTGATAGAGGAGATCTATTATCTCCACCTTGTGATCACTGTAGAGATGAGTATAGAAAATTAGAAAAGAAAAAACAAAAAATTGTTGTAAAAACAGGAGAAGAGCTTGTATTCAAAGGACTAGGTTGGATTTCAGTTAAGAGAGGACCACTAGAGATAGAGGTAACAGCTCCAAAAGAGGCTGGAATTGTAATAAGAGATGCCTTTATCAAGCCTAAAAGATAATTATGAAGATATTCAAGCACGAAGTGAGTGGGACAGTAATAACAACAGTATTTTCAATATTGGGAACAGCCTTAGTAATAATCTTAGGAAGCTATAATGTTAAGGATCTAACTGAAGCTAAAAAAGCTGAAAAAGTTTTGGAGGAGCTAAAGGGATTGAGAGTGGCTCTTGAAGAGTATTATCAGTTGACAAGAGAGTACCCAAATTTGACATTAGAGGGAGCTAAGGATAATTTGAGGATACTGGATTATACAGATGAGAATGGTAACCTTATATCATTTGCCAAAATTTATGGTCATGATACACTACCTAAAACTCCAGCTGTTGAAGATATAGTGGAGAGCAATTCTATTTATAATACAAACAGTTTTAAACAAGATGAGAACTATGGTGGTTGGAATTATGACTATACTGGAAAAACAGGTGAGATACATGCAAACTTACCAATAAATATATATTCTCAAGGAATAGATTGGAATAACTATTAAAAGAACAGGAGAGAGATTTTTTATGAAAAAGTATGATATTATTTTTCTAGGTGGAGGACAAGCTGGAGTTTTTGGAGCTTATGAAGCTATTGAGAAAAATCCAGAGCTAAGCATTTTAATATTAGATAAGGGAAAAATGCTAAAGCAGAGAGTTTGTCCAAAGGAAAAATTAGGGAAATGTGTGAGTTGTCCAACTTGTGCAATAATCTATGGAGTGAGTGGAGCAGGAGCTTTCTCTGATTCAAAATTCAATATGGATTATAGAGTAGGTGGAGATGTACATGTAATTACTGGAAAAAAACTTGTTAATGACACTATCAATGATGTAGTTAAAGTATATAGAAAGTTTGGATTTAATGAGGAACCTACAGGGTTAAAATATAACCAAACTATGGAGCAGATAAAAAAAGGTTGTATTGAAAATAGAATACAATTAGTAGATACACCTACTATGCACTTAGGAACAGATGGATCTAGAAAACTTTATACACAATTGATAGATTATTTAATAGAAAAGGGTGTAGAGTTTGTTACTGAAAGAGAAGTGGATAGCCTAATAGTTGAAGATGATAGAGTGAAGGGTGTAGTGGTATCTCATAAAGGAGAAGAGGAGAGATACTATTCAGATAATGTAGTTGCAGGAATGGGAAGAAGTGGTGCTAAAAAGATGATGGAACTTTGTCAAAAGCACGGAATCAAATATGAGAATGGTGCAATTGATATTGGAGTAAGAGCTGAAATTCCTGATATTATAATGAAGGATATAAATGAAAATTTCTATGAAGCTAAGATGATCTACTACTCAAGAAACTATAGAGATAAGATGAGAACATTCTGTAGTAATCCAAGTGGATTTATAGCTGCAGAAAAGTATGATGATTTTATATTAGCTAATGGTCATGCTTATAAGGATAGAAAATCAACTAATACTAACTTAGCACTATTGTGTACAAAGAAGTTTACTGAACCATTTAATCAACCTTTTGAATATGCTACAGCTATAGCAAAGATGTCATCTATGCTAACTGGAGGTAAACTATTAGTTCAATCTTATGCTGACTTGAAAGAGGGAAGAAGATCTACAAATGAGAGATTAGAGAGATTGAATATAGTTCCTACTACAGAGGACTATGTAGCTGGAGATATAGCTCTAGCTTGTCCACAGAGATTACTAGATAATATAATGGAGTTTATTGAAGTTTTAGATAAAATAACTCCGGGATTTGCTTCAGGAGATCTATTATTATACTTCCCTGAGATTAAATTTAGAAGTACAAGATTAATTATCAATGAACATATGGAAACTTCATTAAAAGGGCTATATGCAGTAGGAGATAGTTCTGGTTATGGAAGTGGACTAAATATAGCAGCAGTTATGGGAATGCTTGCAGTAAGAGATATAATAAGTAAATAATTGAGTTAAAAATGGTGCATTGTCTTTCATTTTTTGGAGAAAAAGGCACCATTTTTTATAGCTTTGAATTGAAAAAAATAATATTTTATGGTAAAATGAAGTGAAAGAGATTACTAGGAGGAGAAGAATGGGTTTTTTTAGTAAACTATTTAAAAGAAAAAAAGATGATGAGCAGGAGAGCTTGAAAGTAGCAGAAGTTGAAATAGATGAGTTACTAGAGAAAAGTCAAGAGAGCGAAGAGGAAAAAGAGGAGATACAATTATCAGTAGAAACTGAAAATGATGCTCCAAAGATAGAAAAAGAAAACATTGAAGAGAAAAAAGAAGATGTAAATATAGAGCAAACAGATAGTGATATAGATAACAAAATAGATGAACAAGTAGAAGAACCAAAAAAGGAAGCAGAAAAAGTTGAGATAGAAGAGGTTAAAGAGGAGAAAAAAGGCTTCTTTGCTTCATTAAAAGATAAACTATTCAAGTCTAGAGAGGGACTGTTTGGTACATTAAAATCATTTATTTTAGGAAGAAGTGTAATAGATGATGAGATGTATGAGGAGTTAGAGGATATTCTAGTACAGTCAGATATCGGTATGGATATGACTTTAAAGATAGTAAAAGAGCTTGAAAAAGAGGTAAAAAGAAGAGGGGTAAAGGATCCTAAAGAGGTTTATCCCGTACTTAGAGAGGTAATGGAAGGATTCCTAATAAAAGAGGATAATGAGATACATATTGAAGATGGAAAGCTAAATGTGATTTTAGTCGTAGGAGTAAATGGAGTTGGAAAAACAACTACCATAGGAAAACTAGCTTCAAAATATGTTAAAGAGGGTAAAAAGGTTATATTAGGAGCAGGAGATACCTTCAGAGCTGCTGCAATAGAGCAATTAGAGGAGTGGGCTAACAGATCTGGAGCTGAGATAGTAAAGAGTACTCAAGGATCAGATCCGGGAGCAGTAGTGTTTGATACTTTAGCAGCTGCCCAATCAAGAGGAGCTGATATAGCTATTATAGATACTGCTGGAAGACTTCATAACAAAAATAACCTAATGAAAGAGTTAGAGAAGATTCATCACATAATTAAGAAAAAATTGGGAGATCAAAAGTATGAGTCTATATTAGTTATAGATGGAACTACAGGACAGAATGCTCTTAATCAAGCAAAAGTTTTTAATGAAGTGACTGAGTTGACAGGGTTCATTATAACTAAACTCGATGGAACTGCTAAAGGAGGAATAGTATTTAGTATTTCAGAGGAGTTAAAGAAACCAATTAAATTTATTGGTGTTGGAGAAAAGATAGAAGATTTGAGAAAATTTGAAGCTAAAGAATATATACAAGCTATATTTGATTAAAAAATAATATATATATTGTATATCTTTTAAAAAAGTATTTGTATTTATACTTAAAATTTGTTAGTATATACTTAACATCATAAAATGATGTGTTTATTTGTATATAAATTATATTTAAGATAAAAAATTAAGGAAGTGAGTATTTTGAGTTTTTTAGTAAAAATCAGAGAAAAGGCAAGAGAAGTACAAAAATCAGTTGTATTACCAGAAGGAACAGATGAAAGAGTTGTAACAGCAGCAGCTAAAATAGTTGAGCTAGGAGTAGCTAGACCAGTTGTTTTAGGACACAGAGACGATATGGAAAGAGTTGCTAACGACTTAGGAATCAGCTTAAGAGGAGTAGAGATAATCGAAGCAAAAAATCCTCCAAAACTAGAAACTTATGCAGAGAAATTAGCAGAATTAAGAGCTAAAAAAGGAATGACTGTAGATCAAGCTAGAGAGATCTTATTAAACGATCCTAACTTCTATGGAGCTATGATGGTTAAAATGGGAGATGCAGATGCTATGGTATCTGGATCAGACTCTCCAACTGCAGATGTACTAAGAGCAGGATTACAAGTAATCGGAACAAGAAAAGGAATAAAAACTGTATCATCAGTTTTCGTAATGGAATTAACTGAAAGACAAGATACTTACGGAGACGTTTTATTATTCGGAGACTGTTCAGTAATACCAGTTCCTACATCAGAGCAATTAGCAGATATAGCTGAAGCATCAGTTATAACAGCTGATAAAGTTGTTGGAATGCAAGGAAAAGTTGCTTTATTAACATTCTCAACTAAAGGATCAGCAAGCCACCCAGATATAGATGTAGTTATCGAAGCAGGAAAAATCTTAGCTGAGAGAAAAGTTGAGTTTCCTTACACAGCTGAAGTTCAAGCCGATGCTGCATTAGTTAAATCAGTAGCAATGAAAAAATGCCCTGAGTCAAAAGTAGCAGGAGATGCTAACATCTTAATATTCCCTAACCTAGCAGCAGGAAATATTGGATACAAATTAGTTCAAAGACTAGCTGGAGCAAATGCATATGGTCCATTAATTCAAGGACTTGCAGCACCTATTAACGACTTATCAAGAGGATGTTCAGTAGATGATATCGTTAACTTAGTAGCAATCACAGCAGTACAAGCAGCAGAATAATAATTTTAAGAGGAGATATAATAGAATGAAAGTTTTAGTAATTAACTGTGGAAGTTCATCATTAAAATACCAATTAATGAATCCAGAAACAAGAGAAGTTTTTGCAAAAGGATTATGTGAAAGAATAGGAATAGATGGTTCTAGAATGGAATATGAAGTACCAGCTAAAGACTATGAAGTAAAAATCGAAAAACCAATGCCAACTCACAAAGAAGCTTTAGAATTAGTTATTGGAGCAATAACTGATAAAGAGCACGGAGTAATTGCATCTGTAGAAGAAGTTGAAGCAATAGGACACAGAGTAGTTCACGGAGGAGAAACTTTTGCAAGTTCAGTATTATTAACTGAAGAGGTAATGGCTGCAGTAGAAGCTAACAACGAATTAGCTCCACTACACAACCCAGCTAACTTAATGGGAGTAAGAACTTGTATGGCATTAATGCCTGGAAAACCTAACGTAGGAGTTTTCGATACAGCTTTCCACCAATCTATGCCAGCAAAAGCATTTATGTATGCTTTACCATATGCTGATTACACAGAATTAAAAGTAAGAAAATATGGATTCCACGGGACATCTCACTTATTCGTATCTGAAACAATGAGAGAGATAATGGGAAATCCTGAGCATTCAAAAATAATAGTTTGTCACTTAGGAAATGGAGCTTCTGTTTCTGCTGTATTAGATGGAAAATCAGTAGATACATCAATGGGATTAACTCCATTACAAGGATTAATGATGGGAACTAGATGTGGAGATATCGACCCAGCTGCAGTATTATTTGTTAAAAACAAAAGAGGATTAACTGATAAAGAGATGGATAACAGATTAAACAAAGAATCTGGAATCTTAGGAATTTTCGGAAAATCATCAGACTGTAGAGATATGGAAGATGGAGTAGCTGCTGGAGACGAGAGAGCAAAATTAGCTGAAGAGATGTTCATCTACAAAATCAAATCATATGTAGGAGCTTATGCAGCTGCTATGGGTGGAGTAGACGCTATCTGTTTTGCTGGTGGAATTGGAGAGAACGCAGCAGGAATAAGAGAGAGAGTAATCGAAGGATTAGAGTTCTTAGGAGCAAAAATCAATAAAGAAGTAAACTCAGTAAGACAAAAAGGAAATGTAAAATTATCTACAGATGATTCAAGAGTATTAATCTACAAAATACCTACAAACGAAGAGTTAGTAATTGCTAGAGATACTTACAGAATTGTTACTGGAAAATAATAAAATATGTAAGAAAATCATATATAAAAAATAAAAATGGTTATATAAAAAAATAAATTTGAAAAATTTTAAATAATTGTTGACAAATTTTAAATATGATTTAAAATAATAGTATAGAAGTAAATTATAAAAATACTTTCATAAAAGAATTATAGGAGGAAATTGTAATGGTTAAAAAAATGCAGACAATGGATGGAAACCAAGCTGCAGCTTACGCTTCATATGCGTTTACTGAAGTAGCTGGAATTTATCCTATCACTCCATCATCACCAATGGCAGAGTACACAGATGAATGGGCTTCAAAAGGAATGAAAAATATATTTGGAGTACCTGTAAAAGTTGTAGAAATGCAATCAGAGGCTGGAGCAGCAGGAACTGTACACGGTTCTTTACAAGCAGGAGCTTTAACTACTACTTATACAGCTTCACAAGGATTATTATTAAAAGTGCCTAACATGTATAAAATAGCTGGAGAGTTATTACCAGGAGTAATTCACGTTTCAGCTAGAGCATTATCAGCTCAAGCTCTATCTATCTTCGGAGACCACCAAGATATATATGCAGCTAGACAAACTGGTTTTGCAATGTTAGCAACTAACTCAGTTCAAGAAGTTATGGACCTTGCAGGAGTAGCTCACTTAGCAGCTATCAAAACTAGAGTTCCATTCATGCACTTCTTTGATGGATTCAGAACTTCACACGAAATTCAAAAAGTTGAAGTAATGGATTACGAAGTATTCAAGAACTTAATCGATATGGAAGCAGTTCAAGCTTTCAGAGAAAGAGCTCTTAACCCTGAGCACCCAGTAACTAGAGGAACTGCAGAAAACGATGACGTTTACTTCCAAACAAGAGAAGCACAAAACAAATTCTATGATGCAGTACCAGATGTAGTAGCACACTACATGGCTGAAATCTCTAAAGTAACTGGAAGAGATTACAAACCTTTCAACTACTATGGAGCACCAGATGCTGAGAGAATAATCGTTGCTATGGGATCAATTTGTCCTATATCAGAAGAGACAATAGATTACTTAAATGCTAAAGGAGAAAAAGTAGGAATTTTATCTGTACACCTATACAGACCATTCTCTGCTAAATACTTCTTTGATGTATTCCCATCAACAGTTAAGAAAATTGCAGTTTTAGATAGAACTAAAGAGCCTGGATCACAAGCTGAGCCATTATTACTAGACATTCAATCTCTATTCTACGGAAAAGAAAATGCTCCAGTAATAATCGGAGGAAGATACGGATTATCTTCTAAAGATACTACTCCAGCTCAAGTTATAGCTGTATTTGATAACTTAAAATTAGATCAACCAAAAGATAGATTTACTGTAGGAATAGTAGATGACGTTACATTTACTTCACTAGAAGTAGGAGCACCTGTAACTGTAACTGGTGACGATGTAAAAGAGTGTCTATTCTTCGGATTAGGAGCTGACGGAACAGTTGGAGCTAACAAAAACTCTATCAAAATAATCGGAGATAAAACTGATTTATATGCTCAAGGATACTTCGCATATGACTCTAAAAAATCAGGAGGAGTTACTAGATCTCACTTAAGATTTGGAAAATCTCCTATAAAAGCAAGCTACTTAATTTCTAACCCTCATTTCGTAGCATGTTCAGTACCAGCTTACTTACATCAATATGATATGACTTCAGGAATCAGAAAAGGTGGATCATTATTAATCAACTGTATCTGGGATGCTGAAGAAGCTGTAAAACAAATACCTAATAAAGTAAAAAGAGACTTAGCTAAAAACGGAGCTAGATTATTCATAATCAACGCAACTAAATTAGCTGAAGAGATCGGATTAGGACAAAGAACAAATACAATAATGCAAGCTGCTTTCTTTAAATTAGCTGACATTATTCCATTTGATGAAGCTCAACAATATATGAAAGATTATGCTAAAAAATCTTATGCTAAAAAAGGTGACGATATAGTACAAATGAACTATAACGCAATCGATAAAGGAGCAGAAGGATTAATCGAAGTAACTGTTGATCCAGCTTGGGCTGAATTACCAGTTGAAGAGTTAAAACCAGTTGAAGAAGATTGTTGTGGAGGATCTTGTGGATGCCACGAGAAATCAAAAACTGAGTTATTCGTAGAAAGAATTGCTAAACCTATAAACGCAATAAAAGGATACGACTTACCAGTTTCTGCATTCAACGGATACGAAGATGGTACTTTCGAAAACGGAACTACTGCATTTGAAAAGAGAGGAATAGCTGTACACGTACCTGAGTGGAAAGCTGAAAACTGTATTCAATGTAACCAATGTTCTTATGTATGTCCACACGCTGTAATAAGACCATTCTTAATGACAGAAGAGGAAAAAGCAGCTTCTCCAGTTGAGTTAACAACAATTAAACCAGTTGGAAAAGGATTAGATGGATTACAATATAGAATGCAAGTTTCTACTTTAGACTGTACAGGATGTGGATCTTGTGCTAACGTATGTCCAGCTAAAGAGAAAGCATTAGTAATGGTATCTATAGGAGAATCATTAGAGAAACAAGAAGATAAGAAAGCTGAGTACTTATTCAACAAAGTTGAGTACAGAAGTGACTTAATGTCTAAAGATACTGTAAAAGGATCTCAATTCTCTCAACCATTATTCGAATTCCACGGAGCATGTCCTGGATGTGGAGAAACTCCATACTTAAAAGCAATAACTCAATTATTCGGAGAAAGAATGATGGTAGCTAACGCTACTGGATGTTCATCAATATACAGTGGATCAGCTCCTTCAACTCCATATACAACTAACAAAGATGGACACGGACCATCATGGGGATCTTCTCTATTCGAAGACAACGCTGAGTTCGGAATGGGAATGCACGTTGCTGTAGAAACTATGAGAGATAGACTTCAAAACATAATGGAAGAAAATATGGATAAAGTTTCAGCTGAAGTTGCTGAGTTATTCAAAGAATGGATAGAAAACAGATCATTTGCTGCTAAATCAAGAGAAGTATCTGATAAGATAATCGCTGCTTTAGAAGGAAAAGACTGTGAAGCATGTAAAGAAATCTTAAGCTTAAAACAATACTTAGCTAAGAAATCTCAATGGATCTTCGGAGGAGACGGATGGGCATATGACATCGGTTATGGTGGAGTTGACCACGTATTAGCTTCTAAAGAAGATATAAACATTGTTGTACTAGATACAGAGGTTTACTCAAATACTGGAGGACAAGCTTCTAAATCAACTCCTACAGGAGCAATTGCAAAATTCGCAGCTGCAGGAAAATCAGTTAAGAAGAAAGACCTTGCTGCAATAGCTATGTCTTATGGACACATCTATGTTGCACAAGTATCTATGGGTGCAAACCAACAGCAATACTTAAAAGCATTAAAAGAAGCTGAAGCTTATAATGGACCATCTCTAATCATTGCTTACTCACCATGTATCAACCACGGATTGAAAAAAGGAATGTCTAAAGTTCAAAACGAAATGAAGATGGCAACTGAATGTGGATACTGGCCAATATTCAGATATAACCCTGCATTAGAAGCAGAAGGTAAAAACCCTCTTCAAATAGATTGTAAAGAGCCTAACTGGGATAAATATGAAGAGTACTTATTAGGAGAAGTAAGATATGCTACTCTATCTAAAGCTAATCCAGAAGAAGCTAAAGATCTATATGAAAGAAACAAAGCAGAAGCTCAAAGAAGATGGAGACAATACAACAGACTTGCTGCTATGGACTTCTCATCTGAGAAAAAATAATAGTAAACTGTTATACTGTTACATAATAAATCATTACAGAGGACTGGTACTTAGGTACCAGTTCTTTTTATATTTGAAAATGTGAATAAAACGTGATAGAATAGAGAAAAGCAAGAAAAAAACAGGAATTGGTGAATTATATGGGTTAATTTCTAATAATAATATTACAATGTATGAATCATTAAAAAGGTCTATTGATAATTGTGATGAAATTATAATGAATGTTTCTTTTATAAGAGATTCTGGAATGAAATTATTAATAGATGATTTAAAAAGAGCTAAAGAAAAAGGGAAAAAAATTAGAATTTTAACGAGTGACTATATGAAGGTAACTGAACCGAATGCTTTATATAGATTACTAGAAATAGGTGGAATAAAGATATTTGAAAATCCTTTAAATAGATCATTTCACCCTAAGGCATATATTTTTAGAAAAGAAAATGATTTTGAATTTTATGTGGGATCTTCAAATATATCATATTCTGCATTGATAAGTGGTGTTGAGTGGAACTATCACTTTATTAGTAAAGAGATTAGTGAGATTGAACAGATACTTGATGAATTTACAGAGCTATATGAAAAAAATAGTTTTGAATTAACTATAGAATGGCTTAGAGAGTATGAAAAAAGATATAAAAAAAGTGACTATGGAGAGCTTTTTGATAATAAAGAAAGAGTAGAGAAAAAGGTAATTGAACCTATAAAATTTCAGATTCCAGCTTTATATGAACTTTCAAAGACAAGAGAAGAGGGTTATAATAAAGCAATGATAGTTGTAGGAACTGGATTAGGAAAGACTTATCTTGCAGTTTTCGATTCTATGAATTATAAGAGGATTTTGTTTATAGCTCATAGAGATGAGATCTTGAAGGGAGCTAAGAATTCTTTTGAGAATGTTTATAAAGATGAAAGAACATATGGTTTTTTTAATGGAGAGAAAAAAGAGTGTGGAAGAGATATAACCTTTGCAAGTATTTCAACTATTTGTAAAAAAGAGTATTTAAATAGGAATTATTTTGATGAAAATTATTTTGATTATATTGTAGTAGACGAGTTTCATCATAGTAGTTCCAAAAGTTATCTTAAAGTTCTTGAATATTTTAAACCTAAGTTCTTATTGGGACTTACTGCTACTCCAGATAGAAATGATAATGGAAATGTTTATAAATTATGTGATTATAATATAGCATATGAATGTGATTTTAGAGTTGGGATAAATAATGGTTGGCTTGTACCTTTTGAGTACTATGGAATATATGATAGTATAGATTATTCAGCTATTCCTTGGAGAAGTGGGAAATATGATTTATTAGCTCTTGAGAACGCTTTAATAGTAGAGAAAAGACTGAGTTTGGTCTATGATAAGTATATTGAGTTTAGAAAAAAATATAGTATTGGTTTTTGTGCAAGTGTAAAGCATTGTCAAGTGATGAATGAGTATTTTAAAAGAAAAGGTATAAAGAGTGAAATAATAATAGGTGAAACTCCTATAGCAAAAAGACAAGATATAATAGAAAAATTTAAAAGTAAAGAGATAGATATAATTTTTACTGTGGATATATTTAATGAAGGTGTAGATATTCCAGAAATAGATACTATTTTGTTTTTGAGACCTACAAATTCATATACTATATTTATTCAACAGCTTGGAAGAGGATTAAGGACTTGTGAAGGAAAAGAAAAATTAAGAGTTTTGGATTTTGTAGGAAACTACAAGGGAGCAGAATATAGACCTTTATTTTTAACAGGTAATTATAAAAGAGGAAGTAAGATTGTTAATGTAACAGATAAAAATTTTTTATTACCAGAGGGATGTAGTGCAGAGTTTAGTTTTGAACTCATTGAAGAGTTTGAAAAGTTAAAAAGAAAAAATATTAAGCTAGAAGAGCTCATAAAAACTGAGTATTTAGAACTTATGGAAAAATTAGAGAAAGTTCCAAGTATAATGGATGTATATACTTATGGTGATATACCAGTAAATAGTTACATAAGGTGCTTTAAAAATTGGTATAATTTTCAAGAAATTATGGATGTTTTAACAACAGAACAAAAGTGTTATTCAAAGTTAGGCTTAGAATTTTTAGAGTTTATAGAAAGTACCTCAATGACAAAATCCTATAAAATACCTTTATTGTTATCTTTTATAGAAAATTTAAATAAAAATATAAGCATAGAGGAGATAGGCAGTTATTTTAAGAGATTTTATAATTTAAGCTATCATAAAAAAGATTTGAATAATAAAAAGCATAGTGATTTGATAAATTGGGATAATAAAAAATTTGAAAAATTGGCTGAGGATAATCCAATTAAATATTTAACAGAAAAAGGAAAAAATAGCGAATTTTTTCAATATATTAAGCCCAATTTTATTTTAAGTGATCAATTATATAAAGAGTTACAAAATGATGAGTTTTTAAAAGAGGTAAAAGAGAGGATAGAGTATAGGAAGATAAATTATTTTCATAGAAAATATATGGAGGAATGATGTCAGTAAAATATTATAATGAAAATAGTGAGAGCTTTTTTTATGAGACTTTAAAAGCAGACATGACCTATATGTATCAAAAGTTTTTAGAAAACTTGACTAAGAAGAGTGGAAAAATTTTAGATTTAGGTTGTGGAAGTGGTAGGGATTCTAAATATTTTAAAAGTTTAGGATTTCAAGTAATCTCTATAGATGCTTCAGAAGAGTTGGCAAAAAAAGCTAGTAAATATATTGAACAAAATGTAATTATTGGAGATATGAGGGATATTGAATATGAAGATGAATTTATAGGAGTGTGGGCTTGTGCATCTATTTTACATCTTGAAATAAAAGATATTGAAATAGTTTTTAGAAAAATATTTAAAAGCTTAAAAAAAGGTGGAATATTCTATGCTTCATTCAAATATGGAGATGAAAATTATATAAAAAATGGAAGAAAATTTATAAATTTTACTGAGGAAAAATTTTTTAATTTATTTCCACAGTATAGAGAAAACTGTATAGAAATTTTTAAAACTTCTGATGTAAGAGAAGGTAGAGAGAGTGAAAGTTGGTTTAATATTATATTGAAAAAATAGAAACCGTATTTGTTTAAAAAAGCGAATTT